>JBFHIK010000049.1:0-11220 GCA_041596555.1 Methanosarcina sp. | reverse complement strand
CTTCTCTCTCTTCTAATAGTTTTTGTGCTCGTGGGTGCAGTTGCCAGCAGCATTAATCTCTCCGGAGGCAGGACAAATTTTCAGCAACCTATGTCAAGAATTGCTCTTGAATCCTGTGAAGGGGGGCTTAGCTGGGTTGGGACAAATGAGTCAGTCAAGTTTGAAGAAAATCAGATTGTCCTCATGCACGAGGGAGGAGATTCCCTTCCATTAGACTCTATATCGATAAGGGTTTCCGGATATGGGAATTCCCACAGGCCTGTTTTTGGGCAGGGTTTTATCACAGGAGATACCTCCGTCTTCTACCTGGATCTGGGACCCGGAGGTAAAAAATCCGACTACTACCCTGAACACAACGGGGACACTCTTGAAGACGGCTTATGGGACGTCGGGGAAAGGATTGTGCTCTGTGGGCAGGACAGTGCAGAAGGGAGTGCAGAATCCAGCGTAAAAGTAAGCGTGAATGGCGACGATAATACTTCTGACAACTACGGTTTTAAAGCAGGTTCTGAAATTACCCTGATGGTGATTGACAGTGAAGGCAGGAATGTCATTGCTGAAAGAACAGCTATTGTCAAACTCGCCGAGTGATAAAAAATCTCTGACTTCCTTTTTTTCATGGAAAAATTACCTTGTCAACGTTTCCCACCGGCGTTCTGATGAAAGCCAGGAAGGGGACTTCACGCTTTGCTTCCTAGCTCACAGAGTTAAAAATAACAATTTTTACTGTTGTCCTTTTTTTGAAGGAAAGTTCTTTCTCAATCGACAATTTTATAAAATACCTGTTTATATATTTTGAGCACAATAGTCCTGTCTTCCGTTTTTATAGATATGTTGCGCTTTACATATCTGGAAGCTACAGAGGTCTGGATGGTGGGTATTTTCAGTATCCAGGTCAATTAAGAGGATTTCTAAGAGGAGGTCTATTCCTCAAATTGAAATTCCACCCAACTGAATCCTGCTATAATCAATAAGTTTCTGTCCAGAAGTTACCTATAAATACAGTGTATCCTTCTGCGTTATGTTGAAATTTACATAATGTGATACCTTCCAGTAACACGGTTGTCTGACATTTTTCCTGTCCGCAACTATATTCAATACCATTATGTTTATAAAAACATAACGCTAAAACCCGTGGTGGTGTATACATTGCATAAAAATTCAGACTTAGAAAACTCCCACATGGAAACAATTCTAAAGCAGGTAAAGGACCCCGAGTTGCGTTCACAGCTTGAAAAGGTAATCCCTTTTCACGGCTTCCTGACCTCCGGGGCATTAATCGGAATCCAGATGCTCAATATTGCAAGACGGGTGCTCGATGTCCAGGACGGGGAGCGCATATACGTGACCTGCGAAACAAAAAGCTGCATGCCTGATCCCTTTCAGATCCTTGCCGGAGCTACCATCGGAAACAACGGGTTGAAGATCAATAATCTGGGGAAGATGGCTGTTACGGTAAACAAACAGGCTCCTGAAGGAGCTCACGGCATAAAAGGTGTCCGAATCATCCTCGATACTGAGAAGACAAAGGACTATCCTAAACTCCACGCCTGGTTCCTGAATACTGAAAAGCTTCCCCATGAAGAGGTTGTGCCCATCCTTCTGGCTGCAGGAGAAAAGGTGTATTCCTGGAAACCTGTGGACCTGGAAATTCCGGTCCGGATGAAAAAGCGGATACAGTGCTGTAAAAATTGCGGTGAAATGTTCATTCAACATGATAATGAGCTGCTGTGCGGCGGATGCACAGAATAACGCTGAGAGGTAAGCAAAATGCAAAATGATATACGATTGTCTGTCTTTTCTGAAAAAAAAGACAGGCAGCTGGTCTATAAGCCTGAAAAATGCATTGGCTGCGGAACCTGTGTACAGGCATGCCCTAAGGGTACCCTGGCTATAGGGGCCGTGGGAGCCATAGCAAGAGGGCTACTGGATGCGGATTTCCTGGAAATGAAGGAGAGTGAAGAATGCATTGTCTGTGGAATTTGTGCGAGAGTCTGCCCCACAGGCGCTCTTGAGTTGAGGCAGGAAGGAAAAGCCCTCAATGACAACTCCTATCTCTCCGGAGCCATGAAACCAACTTCCGTAAATGATAACTGCGTCCACTGCGGGCTTTGTGAGGATATCTGTCCCAGAGGTTGTATTGAGGTAACCCGCGAAATTTCAGAGGACGGAAGCCTGAAGCTTGTTGGAAAGACCCTCATCGATACCGAGTGCTGTATCCACTGCGGCTGGTGTGCTGCAGTCTGTCCTGTGGATGCCATTTCCGTGGAAAAACCCTTTGAAGGGCGCTGGACCCGGGATGAAAATGTCTGTCAGACCTGCCATACATGTGTGGAAGTCTGTCCTGCAAATGCTATTTTCAATAAAAAGGCTAAACCCGGAGAAAGAGTAGAAAAGATTAGTCACCGTCCGGATGCCTGCATTTACTGTGGGGCATGTGCTGTTGCCTGTCCTGTGGATGCCATTGATGTCAGAAAGACTGCAATCCTTCCGGAAGTGGAGAAAAAGGGGCCCCTCGAGAAAAAACTGCTTGAAGTTCCTGTTCCTGAGGCTCTGCTCCGCACATGCCTGGAAACAGATGAAGCTGCTTGCCTGGGCTGCGGAAACTGTGTGATCGTCTGTCCGGTAAATGCTCTCAATAATCGTGAACTTGCTGCAGGGCACCTGAACAACATGGATGAAAAAGCTCTCCTTGAGGTTAAAAATGGAAAAATTTCGGTCGTAAACCAGGACCTCTGCGGAGCAGACGGAGCATGCGCCCTTATCTGCCCTGTTAATGCAATCTGGCTTGTGAAAAGAGAGGTGGAATGAATGGCAGGAACAATTGCAATCAAGAACGGATACGTCTTTGACCCCCTGAACGAAATAAAAGGGGAGAAAATGGATGTTTTCATCAGGGACGGAAAAGTTGTAAAAGAGCTTTCTGCAGCCGAAATGAAAAACGCAAAGGTTATTGATGCCTCAGGTATGACGGTTATGCCTGGGGGAGTTGACTCCCATTCCCACGTTGCAGGTGCAAAGGTTAACGCCGGCAGGCTAATGCGGCCGGAAGACCACTATAAAGCGACTCTCCAGAAGACTTCTCTAACCCATTCCGGTTCAGGATACACTGTCCCTTCGGTCTACAAACAGGGATATGATTACGCAGCAATGGGCTACACAACGGTCTTTGAAGCGGCAATTCCTCCTATTGAAGCCCGCCACACCCATGAGGAGATGAAGGCAACTCCCCTTCTTGACATGGGCGGGTACCTGGTGCTCGGGAACAACTTTTTCTTAATGCGTTATCTCCGGGACGGAGACATAGAAAAAGCTGCTGCATATGTGGCCTGGATGATGAAAACTCACAAGACCTATGGGATCAAATGCGTCAACCCTGCAGGAGTCGAAAACTGGGGCTGGGGTAAAAATGTAAGCTCGCTTGATGAGGCTAACATCCATTTCGAAATTACCCCCAGAGAGGTCATAAAAGGGCTTACCGAAATCAATGAACGGCTTGGAATGCCAATGCCTGTCCACCTGCATGCAAACAACCTGGGCCACCCGGGCTGCTATGCAATTACCAAAGACTCCCTGAAAATCCCTGACGGGGTAAAGACCAGGCAGAACATGGACGTTGAATGGGCAGAAACCAAAATGGACCCTTCAAGGGACCGTTCCGTATATCTCACCCACCTGATGTTCAACAGTTTTGCAGGCACAACCTGGGGAGACTGTGAATCCGGTGTAAAAGATATTGCAGACTATATCAACAACAGGGATCACGTAGTAATCGACAGTGGATGCACTCCCTTCGGAGAAGCAACAGTTATGACCGGAGACGGGCCTGCTATTCACGACATCTACAAACTTACAGGAAACAAGTGGTCGAATACCGATGTTGAGATGGAATGCGGTTCAGGTGTCATTCCCTTTACCTATCTCAAGTCCAACCCCGTACACAGCTTGCAGTGGGCAATGGGACTTGAATGTCTCCTGCTTATCAACGACCCCTGGAAGACGATAATGACCACGGACAGTCCTAACGGTGGGCCGTTTACGAAATATCCTGAGGTCATGACCTGGCTCATGTCTGAAGCTTTCAGGAAACAGACCTTCAGTGAATGCCACAAGTGGGCAAATGACAGAAGCGCTCTCGGAGGCGTAAATCGGGAACTTTCCCTCTATGACCTTGCGATTCTTACCAGGGCTAACCCTGCTAAGACAATTGGAATGGTCCACAGAAAAGGTTCTCTTGGCGTGGGTGCAGATGGGGATGTTACAGTCTACAACATAAACCCGCAGCAGCTTGACCCGAACAACTACGAGGCTCTTCTCAGGACCTTCAGGAAGGCAGAATACACCGTGAAGGGAGGAGAAATCGTGGCTGTAAAAGGAGAGATCGTTTCCGTTCCCGAAAAACGGACTTATTATTCCGACGTGCATGTAGAAGACGAGCGGGAAAAGGAGATGCTGGTCGATGTTAATGAATGGTTCAGGTACTACACTCTGGGCTTTGCCAACTATCCGACTTCAGAGAAGTATCTGGAAAATCCGACTCCCATAAAGGTTAACGGTGAGAGGTGAAGTGATGTCAGAAGTAATTCTTATTCTTAAGAGAGAAATCGACATTAAACTGGAGGCAGATGCCATAACTCCTGACTCCTTTGCAGGCAAAAATGCCGGAGAAATCGGAAACCTGCCTATCTGGCAGGGGCCAAATACCTATCCTCTTTCCGATTTTTTCGAAGTGAAGGGCAATGGAGGCAGCTCTGCAGCTGAGACTCTGATCCGCATAAAAGGCGACGTAACGAGGGTCAAAAGGATCGGAGAAGGCATGAGTGCAGGAAATATTGAAATTGAGGGTTCCGCAGGTATGCATGTAGGGTCCGGGATGAAAGGGGGCGAAATTCTCGTATCCGGAGATGCGGATTCCTGGGCAGGCATGGAAATGCTTGGCGGGATCCTGCACATTAAAGGCAACGCCGGAGACCACGTGGGCTGTGCTTACAGAGGCAAGTGGCACGGCATGAAAGGTGGGCGTATCGTGATTGAAGGCTCAGCGCGGCACCAGCTCGGAGGCGGCATGGATGGCGGGGAAATCCTGGTGGAAGGCAATGTTGAAGGCTTCTGCGGGATTCGCCAGAACGGCGGGCTCATCGTTGTGAAAGGCAGAGCTCTTCGCGGCGTTGGCGCTGAAATGGCAGCCGGTACCATAGTTGTCGGGGGAGTAATTGAACGCTTCACTCCGGGTTTCGAATATACAGGTATGGTAGATGGCTTCACCCAGGGTGGGGTTGAGTTATCTGGAAAATTCAAGAAGTTCACCGGGGACTATGCAATCAGCAAGCGGGCAAAAGGAGTACTCTACGCGGCTGCAGACGCAAATCCGGAACTCTGAGGTGAGATGTATGGAAGTATTACTCATTACCGGAAGTACGATTGATGAAGGCAGGCTTGCCAAAGGCGGGGACAAGTTAACAGACGATTATATCACGGAATGTGCATCCTGCTGGCTTTCCCCGGTTGATTTCGTGTCACTCTGCTCCCCCGAAAAAGTGAAGGTTACAAGCCGGAACGGGAAGCATTCTGTAGCGGTCTATACTAAATGTACTGATTCAGTCCAGCCAGGGCATGTGTTCATGCCAAGAGCTATCTGGTCCAATGTTATCATCGACCCTGATACCCTTTCTACGGGCTCTCCCCTCTACAAAGGTGCCCCTGTACAGGTTGAACCCACAGAAGAAGAGGTCCTGAGCGCTGAAGATGTAGTGCTGAAAGTTTATGTCGGAGGGCAGTGAGTATGATTTACAAAAACATAATCTGTCCGGTCTGCGGGGCTGCCTGTGATGATATCCAGGTTGAATTCGGAGACGGAAAGATTGAAGCTAAAAATGCATGTAAGATGGGAAACGCCAAGTTCAAGGAAGTTGTAAGTTCCCACAGGCTCAGGCAGCCCCTTATAAAGGGTGACGGAAAACTGTCCCCTGCCGCCTGGGACGAAGCTCTTGAAAAAGCAGCCGATATCCTTGTTTCGGCAAAGCGTCCCCTTCTCTTTATGGGCAGTGAGACCTCCTGTGAAGCGCATGAAGTCGGGCTTAAAATCGGAGAATACCTGGGTGCTATTGTTGATTCCAATGCAACAATCTGCCACGGCCCAACAGCTATGGGAATCCAGGAATCTGGAAAAGTCGGCGCAACCGAAGGGCAGAAGAAAAACAGGGGCGACCTTATAGTCTACTGGGGAACAAACCCTCTTGAATCCATGCCGCGGCAGATGTCCAGGTACGGGGTCTTCCCGAGGGGTTACTGGACCAAACGCGGGCGTTTCGACCGGACAATCATCACCGTAGACCCAAGAAAGACTCCAACAACAGAAGCTTCCGATCTGCACGTGCAGCTCAAACCCAACTCAGACTATGAACTGATAAGTGCACTCCTGACCCTGCTCCACGGAAAAACTCCTCACCCATCGGTAGAAGAGGTGACAGGGGTCCCCATTGCAGTGATGGAAGACATGCTCGATATGATGAAGAACTGCAACTTCGGGGCTATCTCCGTGGGGCTCGGCCTTTCTTCGTCCATCGGAAAGCACAGGAACGCCGAAATTGCCATGAATCTGGTAAAGGAGCTGAACAATTACTCCAAGTTCACCCTGGGTGCACTCCGCGGCCACTGCAATGTCGCAGGTTTTAACCAGGTCGCCTCCTACATGTACGGCTACCCCTTCGGGCTTGACTTCACACGTGGGTATCCGCGTTACAACCCCGGGGAGTTCACAACCGTGGACGTGCTGCGGGAAAAGGACGTTGATGCAGCTCTTGTAATGTGTGCTGACCTTGTCTGCCACATCCCTGCAGATTGCGCCTCTTACCTCGCTGAAATCCCCATGGTCTGCCTGGACATCGCTCCCTGCCCGACCACAGTTGCCTCGGATGTTGTACTCCCGGGAGTCATCGACGCCATGGAATGCGATGGGACTTTCTACAGGCTAGACGATGTGCCTGTGCACTTTGAGCCCTTCACAAGCTCTCCTTTTGAGTTCACCCAGAGCAACGAAGACACCCTGAAGCAGCTCTTTGCAAAGATTAAAGCAAGGAAGTAAATTATTTACTGATTTCTTCTCTGCGTTTAAGAGGTAGAGAAAGGCAATATCAGAAGGAGGAGGGCAAATTGCCCTTCTAATTTTCTGGTGGGCAATTTTAGAAGTTTTTTCCGGATCCCTTTTTTCCGGATCCCTTTTTTCCGGATCCCTTTTTTCCGGATTTCTTTTTCAGGATCCCTAATCCTTTTTTTAGAATAATGGCTTTGAAATCCTTTTTTTATTCGGACTCTACAACCTGTGGTTCGATGGTCGTCTGAACAGCCCTTTAATTCCGATATATTATTGCATGATATTTGTATTCATAATACATTGATTGCACACAAATCATTTCAAAACCATTTTTATTTGCAATTTTTCTAATTGCATTGGGATTATGGGAATATCCAAGAATATCTCTGGGCCGATTTTTCAAGCTTGATGATATTGTATTTCTAACCCCACAAACTGCTTTACATAATAATTTCCAGCAACTTTTGTCCTGTGAAAAAAGACCTATTTTCCATAATGGATATAAGCGGGGGTCCAGCATGTCAAATAATACTATTTTTCCCCCTTCATTCAGATATTTTGATGCATTAAAGATAAATTCATCAATTTCTTGATATGTCAGGTACTGAAATACTCCAGCTGCAGTTATTCGATCGAGGGGAGAGTCCAGCTTGTCCCAGACAGTTTTGTCATCAGCAAGGATTAAGGTTGCATTTTCACAATTTCTTTCCCTTATTCTTTTACTTGCTTCCTCAAGCATGGAAGGGGAGAAGTCAACTCCTATCGTCTTTTCATATTCTGGCGCGTAGTAAACCAGGAGTTCTCCAGCCCCGCACCCAAAGTCAAGAAGGGTTTTGCCTCCTTCAAGATGGAATAGTTTTTCCCTTGCCTCCATAGCAAGAAATTCCTCAGCTGAAGATCTGTGACCTCCACTTCTCTTATCTGCAAAAAACTCTTCCCATACATTTTTTGGTTTCAATATATTTTTTTCATATTCCCCTGACACGTTTTTTTCATACACCTGATCTATTTTTTTTTCATACCCCACCGACATATTTTCTTAATACCCCCAAATATTGCTTTTTCCCTACATCTACCTACGCAATCCCCTACGCAATCCCCTACGCAATCTGAATTTTCAACATTATCAGGTTTGATACATTATCAGTTCTCTTAGTTATTTTTCCCCAAAATAACTCAAAACTGTAACAGGATACTAAATATCTCTATTCTTATGTATATATATAAATATCCCTCGCCGCTGAAGCTTCTTTAAATTCTTTTTTTAATTTTCACTACTTTACAGTTCTATCTTTCTTTCCGTTCATAAATATGGACATCTCCTCAATTTATTTTAAACTTGAATCCCTATGGTTTTCATGTGGCTATCATAACTGCGACCGTAGTTGAAGTTTAAGTAATTATTTAATATGTGTGGGTACATCTATTACTTGCTAGAATTGGCTGAATCAAAGTTAACAAAGGATTGGACAGGGAGTATGTGAAAATGTCACAGGAAAATAAAAACGATAAATCTTATTACATTATCATTGCGCTGTCAGTTGTTCTGGTGCTGATGGCAGCAACGATATATGCCACTTCACAGAGTGGGTCCGAAAAGGATACGGAAAATACTATTTCCATGAGTGGGTATGCTGAACAAAAAGTTGTCCCTGACACAGCAACATTGAGAGTAGGTGCTGTAGTTCAGTCTGCAACTGCAAAGGAAGCGTCCGATGAAAATGCAGCCCTTATGAGCGCTGTAATAGCAGAACTCAAAGCAATTGGATTGGAGGATAGGGAAATAAAGACATCCTATGTTTCCGTGTACCCGGTGTACAACTATGATAAAGAACAAACAATCACGGGCTACTCTGCATCCAACAGCGTGCAGATAACAACCACGAAGCTCGACAACCTGAGCGAAATCATTGACAGGTCCACAGCCGCCGGCGCTAATGAGATTGGAGGTATTTCCTTCTCAGTATCCGATGACATGCAAAAGCAGCTTCGTGAAGACCTGATGAATGAAGCAGTCACTGATGCATCATCAAAAGCCGCTACTCTTGCTAAGAGCCTGGGTGTGGAGATAACTGGCGTGCAGACCTCATCTGTAAGTGAAAGCAGCGATTCCAGAGTATTTTACGAATACGACAGGGCAATGGAAGAACAGGCATCAGGAGCAGTTTCAACTCCTGTTCAGCCGGGTGAGTCTACCGTTTCAATGTCAGTGCAGGTCACGTACTACATTGAATAAGAAATCCTCATAATTCAAAATTGGGATAAGCGGTTTGAACACTGAAGTACACAGGTGATCGGGAGTTGCAGATGACGAATGTTGTTTGCAACTTCTCAGGTCGATTTGTCTTTTTTGAATATTTCAATCAAAAAATGCAAAAATCACCGGATTCTGGAACTGAGTCAAAACCCCTACTTTTATATTTTTTAAGGAAATTTCGTTTTTTATCAATAAGTTTCCTTATGAATGGTTTTGTACAGGGTTTTCGCGATTGAATATTTTTTGCTTTCCAGGGTCACACTATAGTATGGGATCAGCTCAGGAGAAAAGCCCATAATAAAATCCACAAATGCAGGAATATTTGCTGCCATTACGTTCATGTATTTGAAGTCTCGGGAGTTCAGGTCAAGAAATTCATTATAATACAGATGAGCAATTGGGCCCAGATGAGCAAAATCAGGGTTCAGGGCTGCGGTCCAGATTACAGCACATTTCTTTCCGTACAGGTTTAAGTGAGCTGCAACAGCTTCACCCTCGGGAGTCTCTGAGACAAACATGTATCCAATGTTTTTTTCCTGAAATAGTTTAAATACCCTTTCATAAAACTCCTCTGGAAGAGGAGGTTCCAGTTTCTGTTTCTCATAGGCCAGGGAAAGCAGACGGTAATATGTTTCAGGGTCATTCAATGCCCTTGTTTTAAGTCCTGCCTCAGTTGCAGTTTTAACTTCTGTCCTCCTTTCCCTTGAAAGGTTGCTGTCTATGTTTTCTTTCAGATCCAGGTAATGGGTGTAATGCACGGCGGAATCCCATCCGTTCCACGTAAACGGTCTTATATCTTCAAAGCCTGGAGAAAACGTAAGATGAATGCTGTCAAATCCCTGCTTGCAGAGAAATTCCCTGAGGGGATTGAGGATTTCGTGAGTTTCCTGTACCCGTTTACTTGCTCTGGAGCTGTCACTCTCTTTTATAAGAGGCCCACTGTAGCTGGTCATTCTACAGGTTGAAGTTGCCACTTTCAATATTCCCCTGATATTTTTTACAAAAAGGGGGCATCCTCCCACAAGCTCGCCGTTTCTGAAACAGCCGTAGATTTTTAGATCTTTTGACAGAACATTCCTGCAAATTTCAAGCCATTTACTGGTATGAAAGAGTGTACCTGGTTGAGCTTTTTCTACGAGCAAATCCCATTCTTTGTATTCGGATGGTAATAATTCTCTAACTTCAATTCCGTCCATTTCAGGCTCCATGTAAACAGATAATCATTTTCATAAACCTTCAGCAGGAAATCCCTGAGTCTTTAGCTCAGGGGTAATTGACATACTCCAGAAGCTTTATTTTCATGCCCCTCTAACATATTTTTGATACCCTCAAATTTTGCTTTTTTACCTATCCCCATGCACTCTAAAATTGCTACACTACCGGTTCTCCTGGTTATTTCCCCAAAACAACTCAAAAATGTAAATCTCAAAAATGTAAATAGATACGATACTAATGAATTCTATTTTTATATCTACATATAAATTTCTCTGACGGTTGAAACTTCTTCAAATTTGTTTTTTAATGTTCATTACTTCCCGGTTCTATCTTTCTTTCCGTTCATAAATTTGAATCTCTTTCCAACTTTTTCTGAATTTGAATCCATATTATTTCAAAAAAATTATGTGGCTTTGAGTCATAGTTTCTCGTTCTTAACGAATTAGTATATATTTAGAAAATTTAGAAAGTATTTTATGCTCTACCACTATATCATTCAACAAGAAGGCGGGAAGTCCCCTTCCTCGGAGCGAAGCGACATGTGGGGGATGAAAGCCGTCAACTTCCCCATTAATATTCATCGTGATTAGTTAAATACATATATTCATAGTTTCATCTAAACGCAACCTTCTCCCCGCAGCATTTGTGCAGCTTT
>JBFHIK010000048.1:0-11249 GCA_041596555.1 Methanosarcina sp. | reverse complement strand
TAGAGAAAACCAAAAAAGGAGAACCAATCAGAGAAGTGAGCATCAGAGAAGTGAGCATCAGAGAAGTGAGCATCAGAGAAGTGAGCATCAGAGAAGTGAGCATCAGAGAAGTGAGCATCAGAGAAGTGAAAATCGAAATAAAAAGATTAAATAAAAAAGATGCGGTAAAAAGATGCGGTAAAAAGATGCGGTAAAAAGGTGAGGTAAAAAAGGTTATTCGATAAGGGTTTAATCCGGATAGGAAACCTTTTTCACAGGAGACTTTTTTCCGTCCTTTGAGAGCAGGACAACCCGGCTGATTTCGGACTCATCTGCGATCTCATACCCCAGATGCTTTGCAAGCTCTTTTGAAAACTCCAGCACCTCTGCATGGGTTGGCATGGCGGAGCGGTCGAGCCGGAGGCGTGAAAAACCAAGGTGCATGTAAGCCTTTATTTCCACAAAATCCGGGGAGGCTTTTTTAATCAGTCTGGCATAACCTTCCGGATTGAACATATTTTCGCCCTTGACCAGTGTGGTCCGGATGACTGTTCTTGAGCATTTATCTTTCATAATGTCCAGAGACTCGTTGATCCTATCCCAGAGTGCTGGAGATTTTGGCTGGCAGACTCTGAGGTAGGTCTCGAGGTCCGGAGCATCGAGACTCATGTATAACTGGGAAGGACTGACCTTTGCAACCATTGAAGGGACAGTTCCGTTCGTAACCAGAAAGGTAGTAAAACCTCTCTTTTCATATTCTTCGATAAGTTCAGGAAGGTAAGGGTAAAAAGTCGGCTCTCCGGATAGGGAGATTGCAACGTTATTCGGTTCATTGCCTTCAAGCCAGCGTTCCCTGAGTGCATTTGGAGAGCCGCCGAAGCCTGTGATCAATTTGCGCTGGCAGGCGATGCTTTCCTCAACTATTTTTTCAGGAGAATCCCACTCCCCGGGTGCAGGGACCGGGACCTCGGTCGGACGCCAGCAGAAAAGGCAGCGCTGGTTGCACAAGAGAGTAGGAGTCATCTGGAGGCAGCGGTGGGACTGGACTCCATAAAACTTTGATTTGTAGCAAAAACCTTCGTCATTCATGGCTTTTCTGAGCCAGAGACAGGTCTTTACTGCTGAATGGCGGCCTGCAAGGGCATAACCCTGCTTTTTAAGAAGGGTTGCAAAATCAGGGATATCAAAAGGTAGAGAGGCCTGTTCTTCATCCCGATTTTCGTTCTGGATTTCCGGAAAGCTTTCTCCGGAATCTTCTTTTTCTTCCTTTCTTTCTTCAAGCGGCATTTTCCGGATATTAAACCTTTGTGGTATATATAAGGATCGGAAAATAATTTTAGAGAACAATCGCCCAGATTAACCGGATAATTTACCGGATAATTTACCGGATAATTTACCGGATCTGAGTCTTCAGATCTGGACTTAATCAAAAGCCAGGATTTTCACGTCAAAATCCGCAAGATCCACAACCGGCACTCTGGCTGGCACAGGCATCAGGTTCACACGCTTCTGGAACTCAGTCTGGGCCTGCCAGGTTCCGGAATTGACCAGGAGAACATTTTTGTATCGCTGGACACCCAGGGTATGGACGTGCCCTGTATGAATGATATCCGGAACAGGGTCAATTATAAAGTAATCTTTTTTCTCAGGGGATATGGAAACCCTGCTCCCGTACGTTGGCGCAAGGTGCCTTCGCTTAAGCATCTCAAGGACTGCACCAGCAGGCTCCTGATACGAGACGCCAGGGACGCTTGCAACCAGATCGTCAATAGACCTTCCGTGGTAGATAAGTATTCGGACGCCGTCGAGGTCCACAAGAGCCGGGTTGCCTACAAAGGTGACATTCGCCGGAAAATCCGCGCAGATCCTCTCAGGCAGGGCAGGCTGTGGTTCTGCCTGGCGTACAGCGTCGTGGTTTCCAGGGCTTATTATCACATGGATGTGTTCAGGAACTTCTCTGAAGTACTCTGCTGCTTTCCTGTATTGTGCATAGACATCCTGAATATCCAGTTCCATTTCCTGGTCAGGATAAATCCCTATACCGTCCACGAGGTCTCCTGCAACAACGAGATAACGGACCTGGGCTGCAATCTCCCGCATCTCTTCTGAGTCAGATTCTCCTTTCAAAAAGTCCAGAAAGTCCAGCCAGGAATCTTCCAGGAACTGGGAACTGCCCACGTGAACATCCGAAATCAGTACGGCTTTCCCGTGGCTTCCTGTCCTGCGTTGAACACTGTTAGGGACATCGGGCTGGAGAAGCTTTGTGGCCATCATAAGCTTTCCATCATTAGTAACCGAGCCTGTTACCCCGATGATCTCATCCAGAAGAAGCTGTGAAGCCAGCTCAAAAAGCTCCTTGTCGCTATTTCGGATAAGAACTGAAAAAGAGCCTGTCGGATCTTCAATAGAAAAGATTTTGTGCCCGTTGGTGGTGGTGCTGATATCAGAAACCATCCCTATAATCGATATCTCCTCAGTGTTTCCGTCTGTTCCGCGGCGAAAACTCCTCCTTTTCAAACTCTCTATAGGGCGTGCATTCATCCTGCCCCTGATGATTTCAGAGAGCCTGCTGTACCTGTCCCTGAAATATTGCACAAACTGCATATACTCCCCAACACAGGTCGAATGTCCGGTGATGTCGGAAAGCACAGTAACGGGGTTGCGGCCTGGAAGATACCTGACTCCTTCGTCCCTGGAACTCGAAGGAAAAGGATTTATCTGGTTTGAAAAAAGAGAATCTTCCCTGGAAAGACGGTTAGAAGTAGAAGTAGAACCTTCATTTCCGAAAAAAGAGGAAGCTGGTTTATCCACACCTCTTGAAGAAGCAGAGGGATAAACGGGATTGGAAACAGAATCAGAAACAGAAACAGAAACAGAATCAGAAACAGAATCAGGAATAGAATCAGGAATAGAATCAGGAATAGAATCAGAAACTGAACCCTGAAAAGAAAGAGTTTCAGGTTCAATCTCCAGATTGGAGTCTGAGACTTCAGCCGATGAAACAATATCCGGTTCAACATTTGAGATTAAGCCTGATCCCGGAAGGGCATCCGAAGCAGGGTCAAAAGCTTTTAATATGTGAGAGTCTGCAGGTTCTAAGGCAGGAGAGGAAATTTTACCTGGAGCCATTTGGGAAACTGTCCCGGGAGATGTTCCAGAAATTATCCGGGAAACCGTTTTAGAAGATTCAAAACCCTTCAGGTTGACATGTTCGGGTTCAATAACAAAAACACAATCACCAACAGTTGAAAGGATGTATTTTAGAAGGCTTTTAGGGGAGTTACTTAATTTAATTAACTCTACAGCTTGCGGGCTTATCTGGTACCCTTCCTCTGTAACTGCCCGTACAATATCGATCTCATTCATAATTTCAACCTGACTTTCTCAACCCGGCCTCATGATTACCAGGGCCTGTCGAACCTTATTTTACCTGATATCAATCAGCCTGAAATCAAAAAGATTTAAAGGCAAAGACCCACTTAAAATATAAAAACTAAACACATACAAAATTGCTTCAATGCCAGCAAAATAACATTATACAGTTTTAGTGAGGTTTTTTCGTAAGGTTTTTTCGTAAGGTTGTTCAGTTTCAAAATTTGTTGAAAACTCCTGATAGTTTCATGATTACCTGCCAATACTCACCTGTACTAAGTGCCTATCCGAAAAGTCACTAATGCATGTTGAAAAGTTACAATAGGTCTATAATATCAGAGCATACGTTCCGGTTTTGCATATTGCTCAGAGCATACGTTCCGGTTTTACATATTGCTCAGAGCATACGTTCCGGTTTTACATATTGCGTATTGTAAAAGTTACAGCAGGTAACTACTTTTTGGATAGGCTCTAAATTAATGAGTCTATTATAGTGAGCATATGAATGAGTATATGGCCTCATGTTACTGGCCTCATGTTACTGCTTATAGGATTTTATTAGTAATAAAAATATTTTCAGAGCACCATCATTTTTCCCAGGTACCGGCATAATAAGATTTCAAAGCAACGGATTAGAATTCCATGGAATTCCAGTCTATTTTTTAAATAGTTGTCTATAAAAATATTATGGTCTGATGATAAATTGTAAGTTAATATAGGATAAAAACAAATCATATAGGTAAGTATAATGAACAGAGTTGAATAATAAAACAAAAGGGTACGGTACAATTAAAAGAGTAAGAGTGGGATTTTATACAAAAATATAAATTACATAGCTCATAAAGTGCTGGCACAGGCAATACATACCTGGTCAACTACTCGCTACATCTAAAGATTTAACAAAGATTTAACGGGTTTCTGCTGAATGGTTATGAAATATAAAACCGTACCAGAAGAATAAGATAAAGGGAATAAAGGCTTACTATGAGCAAAAATAATACACAAAACAGTACCCAGGAGGAAGAAAGCTCCCTGGTTTCCCTTGGAAAGGATTTGCTGTCGGTTGCTGCTGTCCTGATAGTCTTTGTGGTTTTTTCCAAACTGGCGTTCGGGCTCTGGACACCTATGGTCGCAGTGGAGTCAGGAAGTATGGAACCGCATATGCAGGTCGGAGATATTATTTTCATCAAAAATATAGATCGAGTTGATCTTGTTACCAATGCGGAAGGGAAAGAGTCAGGCTACATGACCTTTGGTGACTACGGAGACGTGATACTTTATCGACCCTATGGACAGGAAAGTATAACTCCTATAATACATAGAGCGATGTACAGGGTAGAAGCCGGGGAGCCAATGTGGGAAAACGGTCCCGTTGCCCCTTACTCAGGATACATTACCAAAGGAGATAACCCTGTAACCAACAAGCACTTTGACCAGGAAGGACAGATAAGTTACTATGTGCCTGTGAAGGATGAATGGATAATAGGGGTTGCAAGGTACAGGATTCCTTATCTTGGACATATCAGGCTATTCTTTTCATGAGCCCTCTGAACCAGACTTTCAATCCCAGGTTCAAGCATCTTGCTCCTGAACCAGACTTTCAATCCCAGGTTCAAGCATCTTGCTTTTAACTTATTTTTTTTCAGATAGTTTCGATTTATACTCTCAATCTGAACTTATTTCTCTTTTCTTTTCACTTTCAAATATTCATTCAAATCATCACTTTCTGAGAATCACCCAGAATTTCACATTGTCTTTCTGAGAATCACCCAGAATTTCACATTGTCTTTCTGAGAATCACCCAGAATTTCACATTGTCTTCTGAGAATCACCCAGAATTTCACTTTGTAATCGTCATCCGGACTTTCGCCTTTGGCAGTTGTTCAAACCTTTTCCGTACATTTTTGCGAAATCTTTTTGAGCTTTAACAAATCAGAATAGACCGCAACTATGACCGCAACTATAACGGAATCTAAACTGAAAGTCAACTACCCGCTGAATCTAAAGATTTAACGGGTTTCCTGCTGAAGGTTTATGAACCTGAAAATGGAAGCGATATAAAAACAGCTAAAAAGTATAAGGAACATGAGACTTAAAAAACTTAAAATTGGCAGGACAGAGCTTCCTGGAAACCTTCTCCTTGCACCTATGGCAGATGTAACAAATCTGGCTTTCAGGCTGCTTTGCAGGCAGCATGGAGCTGATCTGACGTACACAGAGATGATCAATGTAAATGCCCTTCTCAATGAAAGCAGGAAATCTTTTATTAGAGGACTGATTTCTCCAGAAGGCAGACCCTTCGGAATTCAACTTGTGGGAAGTTGCCCTGAGAAACTGAGGGAATCTGCATTTATTGTTGAAGAAGCTTACAGGCCTGAAGTTATAGACATTAACATGGGCTGCCCTGCAAAATGCATCACAGGGGCTGGTTGCGGCTCAGCTCTTCTAAATTCTCCAGAATTGATCTATGCAATAATCTCAGAGCTTACAGATACCCTGAAGACGCCAGTCAGCGCAAAGATCCGCCTCCTGGGAAGGGAGGAAAAAACTCTTGAAATTGCCCGCCTGATAGAAAAAGCTGGGGCTTCGGCCCTGACAGTGCACGGCAGAACGGCGTCACAGATGTACTCAGGCAGCTCGAACCTTATAGAAATAAAGGCTGTCAAAAATGAGCTTTCGATTCCCGTTATTGCAAACGGGGACATAAGGGATGAGGAGTCGGCAGCAAGAACTCTGGAACTAACAGGCTGTGACGGGCTTATGATAGGGCGCGCAGCAATGGGAAACCCTTTTATTTTTAGAAGGATCAGGCACTACCTGGAAACCGGTGAAAAACTTGAAGCGGATAAGCAGTCCCGGCAGCTGGAGGATTTTGAAAAATATATTGCCCTCCTTGAGGAATACAACCTGCTTTCGTCCATAAACCTCAGGACGCATGCACACTGGTTTACCAAAGGACTGCCCGGCTCGCGGCAGGTCAGGGAAAAAATGAATGGTTTAACGGATGGAAAGGCCATAACTGAACTGATGAGAAGTTTCTGCCAGGAAAAATATTAAAAGATCTTATCTTTTTAGAAGTGAGCTTTGTTTACAATAATATTCGTAAAAAACATGATTTTGAGGCAGGTTAACCGGGAAAAAATAATTATAAAACGTCTAAAAAATAATTTTGAATTAGAAGTGTTTATAAACAATTTTTCGACTTTCACCGAAAAACTAATAATAAACTACACTATTATCCATGAACTATCAGGCACAAAACGGCGTAAACATATAATTAAAAAGATATTACACTCGAGATAACTAGAATCCATCAATTATGAATACTTTCAGGTTAACAATTTGCCGTCCAAAGTTCTGGATTACTGCAAATCTGCCTTTGCATATTGCAGTAGTGCCTGAAGAAAAAGCCAGATGCAGAACCGTACAAGGGTAGGTACGGAGTTCCGGATCTGACTAGAACTAATAAAGATTAACATAAGGTTAACTCGATGAAAATCAGGTTAACTCGATTACCAGCAGTGTGCCGACAACTAAATTATAAGTGTGCCATACAGACTGCCAAGAACAGCAAAAAGTGTTAGAAAAACAGTAAATTAAAACCGCGTTTAAGAAGGAGAATCCAGATGAAGGAAATCAGAATACACGGTCGAGGAGGCCAGGGTTCTGTTACTGCGGCTGAAATGATCTCCATTGCAGCTTTTGAAGACGGAAAGTTCAGCCAGGCCTTCCCCGCTTTTGGGGTAGAACGCAGAGGTGCCCCGGTGCAGGCATTCACCAGAATCAGTGATAGCCCTATAAGGCTCCGAAGCCAGATCTACACCCCGGATTACGTTATTGTCCAGGATGCCACTCTGCTTGAAACTGTTGATGTTGCAAGTGGAATAAAAGATGATGGGATCATCATAGTAAACACCACAGAAAAGCCGGAAAGCCTGAATCTTGACACAAAAGCCAGGGTTATGACCGTGGACGCCACAAAGGTGGCAATGGACATCATAGGATTCCCTATTGTAAACACTATCCTCCTGGGAGCTTTTGCAGGCGCAACCGGAGAGATCAATGTGGAATCCATTAAGACAGCCGTAAAGGGCCGCTTTTCCGGCAAAGTTGCTGAAAAGAATGCCCAGGCAATTCAGAAAGCCTATGATCTTATCAAGGGGGAAGAAGCATGAAGATCACAACAGGAGGAGTTTGTGAACCGGGCTCGACCCTGGTAAACAAAACCGGAGGCTGGAGAAACTTCCGTCCCGTATATATTTACGAAAAATGTACCAAATGCGGAATCTGCGAGATTGTGTGCCCTGACATGTCAATCCTTCCCAGAGAAGACGGCTTTTTCGAATACAACTACGACTACTGCAAGGGTTGCGGTATCTGTGCAAATGAATGCCCTGCAGATGCAATAGAAATGATTCTGGAGGAGAAATAATGCCGCTCAATTCAGCTGACAAGGCCAAAATGGTCGTCGTGGAAGGTTCCTACGCAGTTGCCCATGCAGCAAAGGTCTCCCGTCCAAATGTGATTTCCGCTTATCCTATCACCCCTCAGACCCATATCGTTGAGGACTTATCTCAGTTTATAGCAGACGGGGAAATTCCGAACTGTGAATATATCAACGTGGAATCCGAATTCTCGGCAATTTCTGCCCTTGTGGGGGCCGCAGCTGTCGGGGCAAGGACATATTCCGCAACCACCTCCCAGGGGCTTTTGCTCATGCACGAGGTGCTCTTCAACGCCGCAGGAATGCGGATGCCCATCATCATGACCGTGGCAAACCGGGCAGTCAGCGCCCCGATCAATATCTGGAACGACCACCAGGACGCAATTGCCCAGAGGGACACAGGCTGGCTCCAGCTTTATGCCGAGGACATCCAGGAAGCCGCAGACATGGTCCCCCAGATCTTCAAGATCGCAGAGGACAAAGATGTGCTCCTGCCGGGCATGGCCTGTATGGACGGGTTTATCCTCTCCCATGTCTACGAACCCGTGGTGCTGCTTGAGCAGGACCTTACCGACGAGTTCTTGCCTAAATATGAGCCGGAATACGTGCTTGACCCTAAAAACCCGATGAGTTTCGGAGCCTTTGCTGACCCCTCAACTTACACCGAATTCAGATACCTGCAGGAAAAGGCAATGCAGGCAGCTCTTCCGAAAATCGAGGCTGTTTCCAAAGAGTTCGCAGAGATCTTTGGCAGGGACCACGGAGGCTTAATCGACGGTTACCAGCTCGAAGATGCCGAGGTCATTATCATGGCCATGGGTTCCCTTGTAGGTACCCTCAAGGATGTAGTTGATGAGTACAGGGCAAAGGGCGAAAAGATCGGTATCCTGAAAGTCAGGTCCTTCAGACCTTTCCCGAAGATGCAGATCAGAAAGGCCCTGGCAAAAGCCAATGTTGTGGTCGTGCTCGACAAGAACATCTCCCTCGGGACCAATGAAGGTGCCCTCTTTACAGAGACCAAGGGCTGCATGTACAACAGCAGGTGCGATATTCCAATTATCGGCTACACCTTAAACCACGGCGGCCGAGATGTACACATGGAGCTGGTCAGCAAGATCATAGAAGAAGCCAAGAAGGTCGCAAAGGACGGAATTACGGTTGAAAGCCAGTTTGCTGATGTCAGGGAGGAATTGCTATGAGTAAACCCGCACCGAAAACCTACCTTGCCCCGGGACACAGGGGATGTGCAGGCTGCTGTGATGCCCTTGCCGCAAAGTTCATGCTCATGGGCGCAGGTTCCGACTGTATCATTATTAACCCAACAGGCTGCCTGGAAGTTAT
This sequence comes from Methanosarcina sp., assembly GCA_041596555.1. Taxonomy (GTDB): domain Archaea; phylum Halobacteriota; class Methanosarcinia; order Methanosarcinales; family Methanosarcinaceae; genus Methanosarcina. The sequence goes on along the minus strand of JBFHIK010000048.1, from coordinate 2,113 downwards.
GACCACACCCTTCCCGGAATCTGCCTGGCAGGTCCCCTGGATCCACTCCCTCTTTGAAAACGGAGGCGCAGTGGCATCAGGTGTCGAGGCTGCCTTAAAAGCCCTCGGCAGGAAAGGAAACACCAGGGTCATCGGAGTCGGCGGAGACGGCTCGACAATGGACATAGGGATCCGGTCCCTCTCAGGCGCTTTTGAAAGAGGCCACGACATCACCTACGTCTGTGTGGACAACGAAGCCTACATGAACACCGGGATCCAGAGAAGCTCCGGGACCCCCTTCGACGCCTCCACAACGACAAGCCCCGCAGGCAAAGTCTCTTTTGGAAACCAGCGCCCTAAGAAGGACATGCCCGCTATCATGGTAGCCCACGGCTCCCCGTATGTGGCCACAACCTCAATCGGTTTCCCGCGGGACATGATCAGGAAAGTCAAAAAAGCCACCGAAATTGTGGGCCCAACCTACATCCACTCCCACGCTCCCTGCCCAACTGGCTGGGGTTTTGACGGCTCAAAGACCATCGAACTTGCAAAACTCGCAGTCGAGACCTGCCTCTGGCCGATGTACGAAATGGAAAACGGCGAGCTTACCCAGGTAAGAAAAGTCAAGAACCCCAGGCCCGTCGAGGAATACCTCAGAGCCCAGAAGCGGTTCAAACACCTCTTCACCATGGAAGGCGGCGAAGAAGAAATCGCAAAGATCCAGGCTGCTGCAGACTGGAACATAAAACACTACGGACTTCAGTAAAAACTGAAGTTCTACTTTTTTCTTTTGTTTTTGAGTTATTTTTCGGGTTTGGGCTTTTTGCTCGATTTTTGATTTTCAAGTATCGTTTTTAGGTCTGAGATTATTTTTATCTGTGCCCAGAATGTGAAATTACTATTTGCCGATAGATCTTTCCAACTTCTTCCAGCCAGATCATCCAGAAATCGATATCAAAAGACTCCTATCCAGAGGTTACATCATAAGTATTTTAGCCAAATTCAAAATCCATTGATTTTCAGCTTATCTATTCTTCAGACCCACTTTTATGCAAACTTCTACGGATATCAGCCGCTGCCTTATAAACCACGCAGGCTTCATCAGTCTGCCCTCTGCTGGAAAGCAAATTACCCCTGCTATCTTTGACCCTTGCAAGAGAAGAAAGATACTGCGTATTTTCGGGATCATCCACAAGCAGCTTTTCATAAAGCCCAAGTGCCTGGTTGAACCTTATTTCTGCTTCTCCCGTTTGTCCGAGCCGGAAAAAGAGCTTTCCAATCTTGTCCTCATTTGACGCCGACCATTCGGTAAGAACAGGGTCTTTCTTGCCTTCTGCATCATCGTCGGCTTTAAAAAGTTTTATGATCTGGAGAGACTTTTCAAAATATCTCATGGATCTTTCTAAGTCTTCCAGGTCTGAAAAGACACTCCCTGCCAGGCTGTAAATAGGGATAAGAATCTCGGGTTTTCTGGCTGTTAGGGCAGAGTGCTCGGCCCAGACAAGGAAGTCAAGGGCTTTTTCGAAATCCCCATGGGTGTAAAGAGCAAAAGCTTGCTGAAGTAATTCTAACGGGTCTTCTGACGAATCAGGAGATTCTGACGAATCAGGAGATTCTGACGAATCAGGAGATTTTGAGGTATCTGGTTGCATTTTGTTTCCTTGCCATTAAGAAGAACGTTTGGGTATAACTACATATAAAAATAAAAAATAAAGTTATTTTAATCGGATATAAGGACATTTATTAAGATTTACCTGCAATCTAACATACAATCCACTATTATTTAACTCATGTTTTCCGAGTATTCAATAAACATCTTTTGAAGATCAATAAACATCTCCTCTATAGATGATTCCATGACCTCGCCCGGTTCAGTCTTCAACAACAAAGGATTGATACTCCAGAGAAGTTCAGGAAGAGACTCGAGGAAGCAGGATTTAAGTGGATTTTCTGTCCTTACTGGTACGAGATGTACGCTGTTTTTGTAGGCAACATGTGAACTACCACTCAGCTAAAGACTGAGTGGCTTCTTGGTTCATTCCTCCCTCTTTTGAGGGCAAGTCCCCAAGCTCATCCCCGTAGTTCCTACGGTGTCATAATCCAATTAGATTTTGATCTATTAGTGCAAATTTTT
>JBFHIK010000047.1:0-11290 GCA_041596555.1 Methanosarcina sp. | reverse complement strand
TGTAAGAAACTGGTTGTAAGAAACTGGTTGTAAGAAACTGGTTGTAAGAAACTGGATTGCCAGCTTTCTGAAATACCAGTTGACTAATACGAATCCTGCTGTAATGGGTAAAAATAACTAAAAAAGACAAAATGCTGAAAAACAGCATTTTTCCTATTTTTTCGGTATCCTGATTTATGCTGTCGCGGCTTCAAGCTCAACTATAGTTAGAGATTCCACAGGGCAGATCTTTGAGCAAGCTCCGCAGCGGATGCAGACTTCGTCACTGATAATTGCCATCCCGTCGATGATCCGGATTGCAAGTTCAGCAGTCTCAGGATCAAAATCATCGTTTTTCATTAGTTTTGCGTTCACAGGGCACACGGAATAACAGATGCCGCACCCAATACACTTTTCGGACTGAACTATTTTTTTGTTTTTCTTATCTGCCTTTGCCATTAAAAATCACCTCAAAAATTCTAGATAATTGCCAGACAACGGGAAATAGACCGCGTTATAAGCTGTAGAAACAGGGCTGGCTGCAAATATAAAGAGAAATTTATATTTGTTATGTATATGATATATTTGATATTTTTAAGGTATATGAAGATTTCGAAGAGCCTGACCTCAGGTCAAACTCCGAAAATAAGGTCAAACAGGCTCATGCCCGTCATTGTGAGTACAGTTACAATGACTCCTGCGATCATTACCCCTGCAGCGATTGCTGGCAGTGAATGCTTGAACTTGATCCCGAACACAAATGCGGCTGCACAGCCTGTCCAGGCTCCGGTAACTGGCAGAGGCACGGCAACGAAGAGGGTCAGGGCAAGAAGCCCATATTTTTCAAAGTTTTTAGTGTGGTTGCGCCGGGTCCTTGAAAAGAGCCACGTGAAAAAGACATCGAAGATATGGTAGCGCCTCAGGTACCCGGAGACCGGCTCAAGGAAAAGCAAAAGGGGAACCACAGGAATAATGTTTCCAAGCACCGACAGGAAATAAGCCTCAAAAGGCCCCATTCCATAGATGCCCATGGCTACAGGGATTGCTCCCCTCAGTTCAGAGATCGGAAGAGCCCCTATAACCATTACTGCAAGCCAGTGGGGCACAGACCCCAGCATTTCTACCAATAAATTTTCAACAGACATGATGATCAGGAGTGATAACTATAATCTTTTGAGAGAAAAAGGCTCGCTTCATAAAGGCCTTTTTCATCTGCCTTTTCTGTCTTTTCTGCCTTTTCTGCCTTTCAGAGATCCGGATGTAAAGCAGGCGGCAAAACCTGTTTGACAGGAATTCTGAAGCCTCAGTTTTCTCTTGAAAGAGCAAAATGTGCAAGTAAGGCTTCCAGCTGGATTTTTTCGCTGGCTCCTTCGGTTAGCCTGAAATCGGTCTCCCCGATGACATCCACAAGTGCGACAATATCCCTTTCCGAAAGCCCGAGATCCAGAACCATAAGGTTATCCATTTCAGAAACCACCCTGTAGATCTGGCCCACAATATCCTCTCCGGAAAGCCCTTCTTCATAAAGCAGCCTGTTAAGCTCTTTTCTGGCAATCCTGAAATTTCCGCGCAGGGCAGTCTCGATCAGGTTCTTAATCTCGTCAGGGTTTGCGGTTGCAGTAGTCCTGTAAATGGTTTCCCTGGAAATAGGATTTGCCGTATCAATAAAGGCAGCAGCTTGAAGAGAATTGACAGCTTTTCGCATGTCTCCCTGAGCTACATAAATCAAAGCTTCATACCCGCCTTCGGTAATGGACAAACCCTGGTCTTTAGCAATGTATTCAAGCCGTTCTTTAATGGCTTCATCGGAAAGCCGCCTGAACCTGTAAACTGCACACCTGGACTGAATAGGCTCAATGATTTTGGAGGAATAATTACATGAGAGGATAAAACGGCAGTTGCTGCTGAATTTTTCCATGGTCCTGCGGAGGGCAGACTGCGCATCCGAGGTGAGGGCATCGGCTTCATCAAGGAAAATGATCTTGAACGAAGCTCCGCCTATAGGGGCGGTTTTTGCAAAGTTTTTAATCTTATTTCTAACTACATCAATGCCCCTTTCATCGGAAGCATTGAGTTCTGTAAAATTTTCTCGCCATAAATCTTCCCCGAAAAGCTCCCTTGCAATTGAAACTGCAGAAGCTGTTTTTCCGACACCCGGAGGCCCGGAAAAGAGGAGGTGGGGAAGGTTTTTAGTTGCCACATAGGACATCAGGCGCTCGATTGTTTCGTTCTGCCCAGCTACCTGATTCAGCCTGACTGGCCTGTATTTTTCAATCCAGATCTCGTCTTTAATCTTAGAGTCCTCCATTAATATTTGCACCTTAATTAGAGAAGATAATATTTAAACTTTCGAATGTTTGCGATATATAAGGCATGCCGACCGCATTTCGAAACAGGGGAACCCTGAGAAGTCAAAACCCAGAACCTGAGATAAATAAGAAGGGAAGCGTGAACTACCCCTCCCTAAAACTCTCGCCTGACGGCTTGAGTTTTTGAGGAAAGAGCTTCCTGCTTCATACTAGGCGGTTGACGTTTTTTCCTAGTCCACAGGCTCAAACCGTAGTCCCTACGGCAAATTTCTTAATATTGATAGCGGCGTTAATGTCCCGATCATGGATTGTTTTACATTCGGGGCATTGCCACTCTCGAATATCTAAGGTTAATTCGGAATTATGATAACCACAAACATTGCAGGTCTTTGAAGATGGTTCCCACATACCTATTTTCAAAACTGTTTTTCCTACCCATTCAGCTTTGTACGTTAATTTTTGCACGAAGGAGTACCATCCTGAATCTGAAATTGCTTGCGCTAATTTGTGGTTTTTCTTCATTCCCTTAATATTCAAAGTTTCTACAGCTATTGCTTGGTTTTCGCTGATTAGCCGATTCGAAACTTTATGCTGAAAATCATGCCTCTGATTAGAGATTTTTTCATGGATTTTAGCAAGTTTGTAGACTGCTTTTCTCCGGTTTTTCGATCCAATTACCTTTTTCGAAACTTTCTTTTGCAGGAATTTCAACCTTTCAAGGGAAGCTTTCAAGAATCTAGGATTTTCAATTTTTTCTCCGGTAGAGCAAGCGACAAACGTGTTAATTCCCACATCTATTCCAATCAAGGTAGCATGAGAAAAGTCTTGTTTTTCTGGAAGTTTTTCTCCATCATCCGTTAAAATACTAACATAGTATTTTCCTGTAGGAGTTCTGGAAACTGTTAATGTTCTTAACAATTCTGGATTAGAATCCTTATCTATAATGTTTCCTTCGAATTCCATTTCCTCCAGAAGTTGCCTATGCATCTTAACCTTAATCCATCCCAATTTTGGAATACTAATTTCTGATGTAGCAAAGTTAATAGCATAATGTTGAGGAATTTGAAAGGAAAAATTATTATCCTTTTTCTTTTTCTTTTGAGGATATCCGAAACCATCTTTGAAAAAATGGTTGAATGCAGAATTGAGATTTTTGCTTGCTTGTTGCAATGATCCTGAATTGACCTCTTTTAGCCAAGGATATACTTCTTTAAGAATTAGGAGGTAATTATTAAGTTCAAATTCAGAAATACTCATTCTGAATTTTTTATAGAGTAATGATTTGATTTCAAGAAGTTTGTTATAGACAAAACGACAGCTACCGAAGTGTTTTTCCATAAGGGCTTTTTGGTCTTTGTGAGGATATATACGGCATTGGTTGCCTCGTTTCATCCCATATAGTACGCTGTGTAACTATATGAAGATATACGAAATTATAATCTTCAGATTGTATGGAGGTTGACGCTTTCATCCCCTCCCTGTCCCATCCGGTAGAACCGGACGTGCTGAGGAAGGGGTCTTAACGCTTCGTAAGATCGAAAAACAAAACTTTGGAAACCTGATGTGTACAGCAGGAATCGGGGCTAGAGCCCCCGGACTCATGAAATCTGCCGAGGGTTCAGAAAGGATAATTGCAATTGATGGCTGCCCGGTGAACTGTGCAAGCAAAACTCTCGAACTTGCAGGTTTCAAAGTGGATCGGCAGATTGTAATTTCTGAATTAGGTATTAATAAGAATAAAGACAAGAACCTCAAGGACAATGAAATCTCAGAAGCTCTGGAAAAAACACTTGAGATACTGCATTCTGAGTGATTTCGAGCTCAACGATAAATAATTCTGAATATGGGGGAGAGATTAAAATGATTAATGCAAAAGATTATCTTGAAACTGGATTTAAATTTCATGGACACCAGTGTCCAGCTATGCCACTTGGTATGAGATCAGGAGCCGCTGCTATGAATGCACTGGGTGTTGACAGATCCATAGATAAAGAACTGTATTTGATTGTAGAAACAGCTGATGATCATGCTGCTGGATGCTTTGTTGATGGTCTTATGACTATTACAGGATGTACTTACGGGAAATCAAACATTGAAAAAACATACTATGGGAAAATGGCGTTTACCCTTATTGATACTGTAAAACAAAAGGCAGTCAGAGCACATCTGAAGCCTGAATTCTTTGCCAACATGCTGAAATCTCCATTTGTTGAACAAAGAAAAATAGGTGTATTACCACAGAATATTCCATCTGAAGTTAGTGAACCATTAATTAATAAAATACTTAATTTGCCTGAAGAAGACTTCCTGATTATTAGCCCAGTCTTTGATTATCATTTTGAAAAGAAAAAGGGAACTTTTGACACAGAATTATGTGAAGAATGTGGTGAACGCACATTCATTAATAGAATTCAAGAGGTAAATGGTAAAAAGCTATGCAAACCATGTGCAAAAAAGCATCTTTAAACAAAAAAATATAAGGAATAAGTAGATGATGCTATGATTGAATTATGGGCTGGACTAATTACGCTTACAGCCACAATAGTACTCACACTTGCGGGTGTGGGTGCTGCCTTTATTCTTATACCTTTATATATGAGCCTTGGCGTTGAGTTGCATACTGCTATGAGCACGGCATTGTTGCTGAATTGTATTGCTATGACTTTTGCCTCCGTCAATTTTGCTCGAGAACGTTTAATACTATGGAAAATAGCATTTCCAATTTTGATTGTAGCTACGATTCTATCCCCGCTTGGATCATATACAAGCCAATATTTACCTCGTAATACACTACTAATTCTATTTGTTGCTTTTTTATTCTTTGCTGCCACCATGATGTTGTTCTACAAACCTAAAACAACAGAAACACAAAAATTCGGCGGAAAGCAAATTGCAGTGAGCATTGCAGTTGGGGCTATTGCAGGTTTTGTTGGCGGATTACTGGGAGTTGGTGGTGGGAACATTATAGTCCCAGCATTAGTGTGGTTAGGCATAGAGGCTAAAAAAGCCTCAGCAACAACATCTTTTGTAGTGATATTCTCTTCGCTTTCAGGCTTTTTAGCCCGTGCTTCTATAGGCCAGTTAGATGTTAATTTACTTATGTTTACAGTTGCAGGCTCAATTATAGGTGCAATTTTGGGGTCTTGGCTATTAAGCAAGAAACTAAATAATCGACAGGTAAAGATATCAATCGGAGTGATTCTTTATTTCATTGCACTTAAAATGGTGTATGATTTATTGCACTAAAACACTCAAGGAAATATAAAGGAAGTTATAAAGAGAATCAATCTTTGCTGATGTTGTAGAGAATGTCGAAGACATTGAACCTCTCAGGCATATGGTTTTACGAAAACTTCCATAGCTTATTGGAAAAACCCAAGTGGCGATTGGTATGATAAATATGAAAAGTTACAGGGCACTAACCCATATAGAGAATATAGGTTCCCTGTTAATACAGCTTTTAAGCGAAAAATGATGATTTGAACTACATCGCTTTCTAGAAGGGCAGTGTAGCGAATTTGCTGTAAATTCCATATCAAATTTTTGTTTACTTAAGAAAATTTGGTCTTCCGGTATGGAATTTTTTACCGAAGGACCTCTTGAGATTTGTGATTTTACAGAAAAATTGGCACATTGTCAAGACCTGGCTTAAATCCTATGAAATACGAACCTGTAGAGAAAAAAACAAACAAGATAACCCAAATATAATTTTTTAGGTGTTTGTTCACATTAACCACCTAATTAAAATCCCTATTACTATTGCCGCAATTAGATTCAGGATATTCCTTGTTATTGCTGCTTTCTTCCCAAAGTATTTGATTTCAAGAGGCAACGTGACAACTCCGAGCATTATAAGAGTAGTGATAAAAACTGCAACAACAGAGTAAGTTGCACCTTGCTTAAGTAGAGTAGTCGCCATGGGATATGAGATAAATCAGGGTATCAGAGTTATTGTATCAGAGTTATTGACCCTATACATGCAGCTATTCCAAAACCAGACCAGCCAGAATTGGCTCCGAGATAATGAACAATTACAGAATCTGGAATAAAGAAAAGAACTATGCTTATAAGGATTAAAATATTAAGAAACGGATGAAAAATATTGAAAAACATTTTTCCGCCTTTTTCAGGCCAAGGAATGTCTTATCTTTCTCCAGAATAAGAGGCTGTCTTAAAATTCAAAATATTTCTACATTTGGATAATGGGCATTGTTGATTTCAAATTCAGACTGTAAATTTATTACATTTGACTTACTCTTTCGATGTACGAAATCAAATATATTAGACATCATAGTTAAAATTTCAACTTTAGATATTTAACGTTTCAATGCTACAGTTTTTCAGTTCAAATATGTAATTTCTATCCCCTTTGTAGAACCAAATTTAATTTTAAGACATGCTCTAAGAGAAATTAGTAAGCTTATACCAGTCAGAAATCCAAAGATAAACGTATTGTTAAATGCCATCTTTCTCCAGCCTTTTTGAGAATTGCCTAATTTCGCTAAGAAGATAGATAATGACTTTAGGATATCAAATGTGTTATATCTCCTTAAATTGACCTTTTTAGAGTCGGGATTTCAATCCCATTTCAGTCTTCACAACGTTATCCATCTGGTCTTCCGATTCTTTAGATTTTTCCTCCCATAAAATAGGCCCATACTCGTTTCCACCATATATGTCCATCCAGCAGAATTGTGAAGTTTCAGGTATTCTAAAAACTTCAGAAAGAATTCCGCCCTTTATATGTACAAAATTTTCCTTATCTTTTTGCTCTCGTTTAATTGTAAGTTGAGTCCTAATTATGCTTCTAATTTCTTTAAAACTTAAAACATTCCGTTCTGTTGTCATTTTTTGACTAAAATATTTATTTTCAAAATACAGCGCAATAATTCCTACCACAATCATAGCAGCTATAAAAATTTCTATAAAGGCGTGTGTTATGCCTTGCTTAGCTAAAGTACAAGCCATGGGATGTAATAATAAACCGGGTATTTGGATGATTGACCCCGAAAATGAAGAAGTTCCAAAATTATTCCAGCAAGGATTGGCTCCAAGATAATGCACAATTAAGGTATCAGGGACTAAGTACAGTATTATTTTTGTAAGGATTAAAGTGTTGAAGAAATAAAGAAAAATTCTAAAGATTATTTTTTCGAATTTGTTCAAACTAAATAATGCTTTATCTCTCCCCGAAACAAAAGAAAGAAATAAACTTTTTCCATTCAAAAATCCAAAGATAGAAACATTACTAAACATGATCCCTCTCAATTATTTGGAAATGGTTATGATTTTGATCTTCAAGCGCATAATTGCCATTGTTATTTCAAATAAATTTGAAACAATATATATATATGTTCTTATCTCAAAAATGAAACAAGCATCTCAAATTGTAATTAAATGAGAAATATAGAGGAATACCGCATGATTTTCAGTGTACTTATTTCCCGGCTGCTTTCCATACTTCTTTTGTTATCTCTTTCATCATTTCTCCCACAAGCGTTGCTTTTTCGCAGTGAGAGGCTTCTTTTGGACTGCAGTTAATGAGGATACTCATCACCCTGTCTGCCGTCCTATAATATTTCATATCTTCGACCCTAACCAGAAAGGCAGATAAACGTTCACTAAACTCCCTACATTTTTCATGGTCGCAGACTGCTTGCTCGTGTAGTCGGTTCACACATTCTAATTCCTTTATTAACTCGGATGGGAGCTTTTCGGCCATATAAAACTGTCCTATCAAGAAATTCTTAATTCATTGTTTATGATCTCATTCAAAATGTATATGCACGTCTGCAATTTACCATCATATCCTCTACGAGAACAGAATAAAAGTTGTCCAGAACTATAACCTTCTCTTTGCCGTTTATAGCTCTAGCCTCAAGATCCTCCTGACAGGCATAAACTGTGCACCTCGGAAGTTTTTGTATATCGGACAGCAGATGATAGACTCCATCTCCTAGAAGGTAAAGCTTGGCGTTTCCGGAGCGTGCAGCCAGTTTAAGGCAAAGTTCAGATCTCGGACTGAAAGGAGGTTTTGTTAGCAGGAATACATCATATTCTTCTTGCACACTATTACCTCTGTTTAAAATAAGATAACGCATTCAGAGCTTTCCATTTCTTCAAGAAAGTCCTCTTCATCGACAAGTTCTATTGTTTCTATAAGTATTTCATCAAAAAGCCCTCTCTCGATCAGTGAGGGTTCATGCACAAGTACTTTTAATTCTCCATACGAATAGAGAATATCTGAAAGGTTTGGCACTCCAAGCTTTGTGCTGTCCTGGTCTGCGGCTGCAAGATAAACTCCATCTCCATAAAGTCCAAGAATTACGTTCATTCCTGCAAGACTTACTGCAGCCGCATTCAATGCTCCAAAGGCTTTTTCACTGCCATAAGGGGCAGTGTCCAGCAAATAGAAAACCGACTTCATCGTTTAAACCTCGTCTCAGCAAGCTTATCTTGACAGTGAGATTACTCTATCACTCTTTTTCAGCATCTCTGCGAGTTCATAAAGACTGGAAATTTTTATTCCAGGGAGGTAATCTTCGCAGTTACTTCCTTTGAGAGTGTCTTCTTCTGCGGCGTAGCCTCTCGCGGCAGCACAACGGGCACAAGCCCTGATAACAGCTCCTTTCTCTGCCAGTTCTGTGAAAAGTTCACCTGCGCTGGTAAAAAAGGAAGGCGTTTGGTTTTTTTTAGGAATATGCACTGCATCCAGGTACAAGAATATATTCACCTGATATTGTTTAAGTGCACTTTCGGCTAGTTTGCAGGCAATTTCAGCATATTCAGAAATATAAGGGCCATCGGTGAGTAATATAGAAAGAATCTTCAAAATTTCCTCCAAATTAATTATTTTTTATTAACCGGGTTTAAATATTATCGGCCAAAACCTCTAGACTCTTCTGGTTGATTGCATACTCAGATTCTTTAAGAAGCGTACACCTTTCCAGAGAAGCCTGTCCGGCCATAAGCTTGATAGCAAAACTGTAACATCCCTGCTCGCCACACTTGCCGCAGTTGGTCTGGGGCAGGTGTTTATAAATCTCCATGAGATCAACCTTTACCTTTTTTCCGGGAGCTGGAGCTTCACCTTTTGCAATAGCTTCATTGATAATATGCTTCAGTCTTTCAAGCTCTTCCCTAGCTTCATTCTCATTTTTAATCAACCTTATGGAGACTTTCCCATTACCGTAAATAGTTGTGATGATTTCTCCTTTTTGAATTATCAAGCTATCTTTTCTATCTGAATAATTACTTCTTGGGAAGAGGGGCTCAAGGAGTTTCAAAACTCCACCAAGTGGTGGAGTCATATTTGCACTCACCCTTATTTTTGAGGAATCAGCTATGCAGGGCAAAACCTGTTTAATCCTTACAATCTCTATCGGGTTTGCTTGAGAAATGTCTACAGTTTTATCCTCAGTCTTTTCGGTTTTATTCTTAAGGAAATTCTTGCCATACTCGCTTAGCTTTACGGTTCCTTCTTCTAATTCGATCAGATCTGCCTGCTTCAAAATTTTGAGGTGAAAGTCAAGCGTCGCCTTTCCAATCACCTCTCCTATTTCCCCGGTACTTTTACATCCATTCGCCAGTAAGTTAATTATCTTTCGTCGGGTGCCATTAGCCATAGCAAAGTTCAAGAGTTTTGTTTCATTCAGGTTTCCCGACATCTTTAACACCTGTCGTAGCTATTCCTGCAAGATAATCTCTTACAGTGACATTAACATATTCGGAGATATTGCATGGAGCTGTCAGTGCAGTGAACACTAAAGTTAACGTCTTAAAAAAACCTAGATTTTATGAATTTTTTATTAACCGGTTCAGATGTACGCACATAGAACCTGCAGTTGCTCAAAATTGGTTGCATATTCCGGTTCTTTGAGAGGTGTGCATTTTTCCAGGGTGACCTCTCCGCCCATGAGTTTTATAGCAAAGGTATAGCAGCTCTGCTCGCCACACTTGCCACAGCTGGTCTGAGGCAGGTATTTGTAGATTTCCATAGGTTCGACCCTGACTTTTTCCCGCGGGGCTGGAACAACTCCTTTTGCTATGGCTTCATTGATAGTATTCTTTAAGTTCTGGAGAGATTCCTTGGCTTCACCTTCACTTTTTATCATTGTCATGGTTACCTTTCCAGTACCATAAATAGTTGTAATAATCTCTCCTTTTTGAATTATCAGGGCGTTTATTTTGTCCGAATATTTTCCTCTGGGAAAGAGTGGCTCAAGAACCTTGAGGGTTCTGCCCAGAGGAGGAGCTATATTTGCAATTACCCTGAATTTTGAGGAATCAGCTATACAGGGCAATAGCTGTCTTACTTCAGTAATTTCTATTGGTTTTGCCTGAGAGAGATCTGCAGTTTTATCTGAACCTTTCTCTTCTTTCTCTTTAAGGAAATTCCTGCCGTATTCGCTTAGCTTCACAGTTCCTTCGCTGATCTCAATTAAACTTGCCTGTTGGAGAAGCTTAAGATGGAAATCAAGCATAGTTTTCCCTACTTCCCCTCCAACTTCTTCTGTACTTTTGTCTCCTGTAGACAAGAAGTTCATTATCTTTCGTCTGGTAACATTGGACATAGCATTGTTTACCAGTTTTATCTCATTAGGATTTCCGGGCATCTTTAACACCTATAAGAGTTATAAAAGTTTAATTTATTTCCAGATGTAACAAGACAAAATATTTTTTATTCCAAAAATGAAATTCGATTCTCTTAATCGATATGGATTTAGTTCATAAAAACCCCCAAGACAGATATCAAAAAAGATTGATATGAGATTTTCGAATTTAGCTTATTTATTTGTGATTCATTAATCGTAAAACTGCCGTAACCAAGACTTCTATAGGAAATACTATCTAAAATTTACTTCATGCGTCTTCGGTTAAGAGAGGAATCATGATAAATTGCCCAATTTCCACAAAATCTCTCAAAAACATATATTGGTATGAAGTTGGAACAAGGTATCGATTTTAGTTTCGGTGTTCAAAATTTGAGATTAATTTTTGCT
>JBFHIK010000046.1:0-11302 GCA_041596555.1 Methanosarcina sp. | reverse complement strand
TTACAGGAAAATGCCAACTACCGGAGGATATAATGATCCACTTACCTTTGCAGCGATCAGCTATATCATCTACGGGCTTTTAAGTGGACTTTTTAGCCGCGGAATGATGAGAGACATGTATGGGTATAGTGGAATCACCGAATTTGGATTTTTCACTGCAATTATGAGTGCGATTATGGCACCTATTATGGGTATCATCTTCCTCTTTATAGGAGCTACAATATTTTATATAATTTATAAAATTCTTGGAGGGTCTGGAACTTACGAAGGCACTGTAAGGTTTATTTCTTATGCAACCGCTGTAATGGCAGTGTCCTGGATTCCTCTTATAGGCTGGGTCTTTGGGCTTTATGAGATATATCTCTACATTGTGGGCGGCATGTTTGTTCATGATGTAAGCATGGCTAAATCGGCGATAGCTGTACTCCTGCCTACTGTCGTTATCATCTTTCTGGCTGTAATTGCGGCGATATTTTTTGTGTCCAGTATTTTCAGCGCTATTTTCTAACCCATTTTTATCCGGTGCTGTTATCTCTTTCCTGGAATAACACACTATATTTTTTTATGTTTTGATTATTAAATTCTTTAGGATCTGTTGCCTCAAGCTAAATATTTATATATTAGAAATTACTTTAATTGCATCTACACGACTAATACGTGCTCAAAAATGCCAAGATGGCGGAGCGGCTACGCAATCGCCTGCAGAGCGATACCATTCCGGTTCGAATCCGGATCTTGGCTTATTCTCTTTTAATAACTGATTCAACCTAAAAATATATATACAATAAAGTTCTTTAAAAGAATCCACTTTGTGCCAAGATGGCGGAGCGGCTACGCAATCGCCTGCAGAGCGATACCATTCCGGTTCGAATCCGGATCTTGGCTTTTTAAAAAACTTTTTTCTCAAAACATTTTCTGTTTTTTTTGAAAAATCTTTTCATCCTCCACTGGCTTTTCTTAAATCCATTTCTTTTTTCCTTTCATTTAGACTTCTCTACAGGAGATGTTTTTATTTTTTTGTTTGATTACTGAATTACAGCTTTAATTTGGTCTTTTATATCAAGAGAATACTAACTCTGGGCATGGATATCGATGAACTCATGCGGAGGCTTTTCGAACTTTATCCCGAGGGCTATACTGATGGCTCAAGAGACCCCTTTTTTGTATTAATCTCCACTGTCATGTCCCACAGGACCCGGGACGATGTAACCTATCCTGCAGCAAAGAGGCTTTTTGAGAGGTTCTCCACTCCTGAGGAAATGGTCGGGGCTGATGTTGAAGAGCTTGAAGTGCTCATAAAAGATGTGGGCTTTTATAGGGTCAAAGCCGGGAGGATCAAAGAGATTTCCAGGATTCTGCTTGAGGAATACAATGGCAGGGTTCCGGATGAAATGGACATTCTTCTGAAACTACCCGGAGTCGGCCGGAAAACAGCTAACTGTGTACTTGCACATGCATTCCTCAAAGATGCCCTTGCGGTCGATACACACGTTCACAGGATTTCTAACAGGCTTGGGCTGGTCGAAACGAAAGCTCCTGAAGAGACCGAGATAGAACTAAAAAAGATATTTCCTCAGAAGTATTGGAAAGATATAAATCTCTTACTTGTAAAATTAGGGCAAAATATTTGCCGGCCTATTTCTCCCAGATGCGGAGTTTGCGTCCTGAACGATATGTGTCCTAAAATTCTCCTTTGATAGGGAGTTTTTAGAAACTCTGTAATTATAGAATCAAAGCGCGGAGAACCTGTGTGCTATCTAAAAACTGTTTGGGATGATACAAGATTATTTATATCAGGCTGGCGTTTAGCAGGCAAAAGGGTTATTATATCCCTCGTTCCAACGACAAATTGGTTCTCAAGCAATTAACTATCAAATATACTAATCTACTATCAAATAATTCTAATCTAACTATCAAATAATTCTAATCTAACTATCAAATATTCTAAATTACTTTTATCGTATTTACGAGGTTAAACATGTTTCAGATAGGAGAAGCATTAATGGGGCAGGGCGCAGAACTTGCCCATGTTGATTTGATGATAGGAGATAAGGGAGGTCCTGTAGGGCAGGCTTTTGCAAATGGCCTGACCCAGCTTTCAGCCGGACATACCCCTCTTCTGTCCGTTATCAGGCCAAACCTGCCGGCTAAACCTTCAACCCTTATTATCCCGAAGGTTACTGTAAAGAACATGGAGCAGGCATCAAGAATTTTTGGGCCTGCCCAGTCAGCAGTTGCAAAGGCAGTAGCAGACTCGGTAGAAGAAGGCGTGATCTCAAAGGACCAGGCTGAAGACCTTGTCATTGTAGCCAGTGTCTTTATCCACCCTGATGCCCAGGACTATAACAAGATCTACAGGTACAACTACGGCGCCACAAAGCTTGCGCTCAAGAGAGCACTTGAAGGCTTCCCGGACATCAACACTGTGCTTGAAGAGAGCAACAAGTCCACCCACGCTATCATGGGCTTTAAAGTCATCAGGCTCTGGGACCCACCTTACCTGCAGATTGCTTTTGACAACCCGAACCTTGAGTTCGTGCTTTCGGCTATTTCCCAGATCCCGAACAGCGACCACGTCATTATCGAAGCAGGTACGCCCCTTATCAAGCGTTACGGCATGGACGTGATTTCCAGGATCAGGGATGTTAAGCCCGATGCCTTTATTGTTGCTGACTTAAAGACCCTGGATACCGGAAACCTTGAAGCAAGAATGGTTGCAGACGCTGCAGGCGATGCCATTGTGGTCTCAGCCCTTGCTCCAATCAGCACCATTGACAAGCTCATTGAAGAAGCCCATAAGACAGGCATCTATGCGGTCATGGATACTCTCAACCAGCACGACCCGATTTCTGTCTTAAAGCAGCTTAAGGTCATGCCCGATGTCATTGAACTTCACCGTGGTATCGATATCGAAGGCACAGAACATGCCTGGGGCAACATTGCTGATATCAAGAAGATTGCTCCAAAGACCCTGGTTGCAGTTGCAGGTGGAGTCCGTCTCGACAAGGTGCCTGTAGCCCTCAGCCAGGGTGCGGATATCCTTGTGGTCGGACGTGCCATCACCAACGCAAAAGACATCAGAGAAATGGCTGAACAGTTCATTAACAGCCTTAACAAACCTGAAATAGACCAGTTCAGAGTCATGACTGACTTCTGAGAGCGTGGGTTTCCACGCTTTTCCTTTTCCTTTTTCATTTCATTTTATTTCTCAGGAGGGGATTTTTTTGGGTTCACCATTCATCTTACTGAATTACAAGACTTATATCCAGGGTACAGGCCACAGTGCAGTCGAGATTGCAAAGGCCTGCAGAGCCGTGTCCGAAGAATCAGGTATCGAGATTGCAGTATCTCCTCAGCTCCCGGACATCTACAGGGTAGCCTCGGAGGTTGAACTTCCGGTCTTTTCCCAGCACATGGACGGAGTAGGGGCAGGAAGCTTTACAGGCCATGTTTTCGGAAAATGCATAAAAGATGCAGGAGCTGTCGGGACTCTTATCAACCACTCTGAAAGGCGTCTGACCCTTGCAGAAATTGAGGCTTCCTTAAAGGCTGCAAAAGAATTCGGACTCAGGGCGGTTATCTGCACCAATAACGTTCCAACAACTGCAGCAGCCGCAGCCCTTGGGCCCGATTATGTAGCAATCGAACCGCCGGAGCTCATAGGTAGTGGAATTCCTGTCTCAAAAGCCGATCCCGAAGTTGTTAGCGGTTCGGTTGAAGCTGTTGCAAAGATCAATCCTGGAGTAAAAGTGCTTTGCGGCGCCGGAATCTCAAAAGGTGAAGACCTCAGGGCAGCCCTTGACCTTGGCTCGCAGGGTGTACTTCTTGCTTCCGGAATCGTGAAGGCTGCAGATCCCAGGGCTGCACTTGAAGATCTTATTCGCCTGGTTTAAGTTTCATTTTCCTGAGTTCCATATGAAGTCCTGTCTTCCGTACCATCTGAGTTGATCTCTGTGTTTGATGTATCTCGCCATTCATTTAATATTCTCCGAAAATAAAAAATATAAGTCTGAGCTGGCAGTCAAACAGGTCTGTTGACAGAATAAAATCGGGATAAAAAAAGAACGCGGCTTTTTCAGCCGCTTTTTTTCTTTGCAATCTCTTTTCTGGACTTTTGAATCACTGACATGCTTTCGTGAATCACTGATAAGCCATAATAAGAGGCTTAACAGCTCTCTGGTCCCCGATCTCAATAAGAATCAGGGCGGTCTCATCCTTAACTTTCTGGTCTTCCGTTTTCAGGTTTTCTATAAGGGGATCAACTGCCGGTTCTCCAATATCTATAAGGGCTTCTCTGGCACTAACTCCAAAGTCTTTATCTCCCAGTTTTTCTACAAAAAATCCTGCAGTTTCCTGGTTCTTTGTTTTTCCAAGAGCAAGGAGAGCTCCGTTTCTGATTCCCTTATCCATTTCCTGGTTGTCAAATGCAGTTCTAAGGGTATTTACAGCTTCAGGGCTTCCTATGTTCCCAAGAGCCGAGGTTGCAGCTATCCTGACCTCAAGAGTTTCCTCATTATCGTTCAGTACGTCGATTAATGCTTCCGTAGCCTCAGTGCCTCCAATTCCTCCAAGGGCAAGGACAACGCTTTTTCGAATATCTTCATTTGTATTCACGGTATCTTTTCTTCTTCCTTCAGCCTCTTTTACGCTTTCCAGGACGTCTATCAGGGGTTCCACCGCGGATTCGTCCCCCATTCTACCAAGTGTGAGGGCTGCATTACTTCTTACCGTAGCTTTCGTGTCTCTCAGCCTCTCGATAAGATAGGGTACGGCTTTTTCTGATCCTATTTTCCCAAGGGCGACTGCAGCGCTGCTCCTGATGTAATCTTTCTCGTTATTTTTCATTTCAGTCATCAGGACAGCTACCGCCCTTTCATCTCTGATTTCCCCAAGCGCCATAACTGCACTGTATTTTGCCAGGGGGTAATCCCGCATCAGAATCCCCAGTATGGGATCTACTGCAGCTTTTTCCTCTTTTTCTCCAAGAGCCATTGCAGCTGCAACTCTTACGTATCCGTTTTTACTTTTGAGAGCTTTAATAAGTATTTCGGTTTCGTTTCCGGTTTCTTCAGATCCAAACTTTGAAAGTGCAAAGGAAGTATAGAAAGTGGAATTCTGTTCTTCGGCCTTGAGGGCCTCTTCAAGAATATCTGTTTCCTCGTCGTATTCCATATTCAGGGACTTTGCAAGGCTCTCTCGCATAGCTTTATCTTTTGCTTCTATAGCCTGGAGAATATCTTCTGGAACTTCTTCCTGTCTCTGTCCTCCGTCTATACTTTTGGTTGCAGCCATACTTGAAGCCTCTTTTTCTCCAAGATTTCCTGAAAGAATATTTTCTGCTCTTTCATCTCCGGTTTCAAGAAGTGCAAGAAGCATATAACTTTTTATTTCTCCAGAACTTGAATTTTCTGCTTCAATTTTTTCGATAAGAGAATCGGCTGCAGGCTCTCTTAATTTTCCGAGTTCGGCTGCTGCGTTAAATTTAGTTTCACGGTCACCGGTTTCCAGCTTATCCATGAAATTTATGATCCTATTTTCGCTTGAAACTCCAGCTGTTGTGGTGTCTGTTGCATTTCCACTTCTTTCCGTAAAATTATCCTCGCTTAAAACAAGCGAAATAAATGTGGAAAGAATAATGAGTGCAAATAAAAGAGAAATTTTCAATTTGACCTGTGACATTATGTTTTTTATTTATTTATTTATTGTTTATATCCATTTCTCTGCTTATCAATGCACAACTCAAAGGTAAGAGTTCTTTTACTCCTTCAGCCTTTGGTTTTTCTCCCTTTCCCGGCACCCAAGCCCACAGAGAAGGTCTGTCACCTCAGTTTCGACAGAATCTGCATTACAATCTCCAAAAATAGTTATCCTGTAAGTCACGCCGAGCCTTTCGGGCCATCTTTTTTCATTTTCAGCTTCTTTCCCCCCTGCCCCATGGTAGATATCACTGATTTGACAGTCTACAAGATGTTTGTTTGTACTTACAGCTCCCAGGATAACTTCAGGATCGGCGCCTTCAGGGGTCAGGACCGAAATATCCCTGGTCGCGTGAATCAGATTTTCTTTTCTCCATTCCCTCAATTCAAACTCTGAAAGGAGGCGAAGGTTTTCAAGCTTGAGTTTTATGAATTTGTCCTTCATATGAGGGGCGGTGCCTTTTGAGGCAAGTTTTGTAAGAATCACCTCATTCGGGCCAACCTTTTCCAGTGTACCGACATGGATCTTTCCGGAATAAATGTGAGAAAAGCCGATGACTTTTCCGACAGAGTTCAGGATAGTCTCATACTCGGTTATTCTGGAGTTAATCAGCTTATCCGACCTTCGCAGGGCATGGGCTGTGTCATCATACTTTCGGGCAGCAGCTTTCATTTTCCTTACAAAGCCTTCTTCATCATGAGCCCGCACAAGGCTGGAAAGTTCCTCACATTCCTTTATATATGCCTCATGCACCTCCAGAATACCCGGGTTTTCCATCTGGATCAGGGCATAGAGGTAGGGATTCTGGCCCAGGATCCTGCCCACAAAGTCAAGCATTATACTGTAAACCGGACTTACGAATTTCCTGGATTTCTTTATATCAAAGTCAAGCCTGTCAATGGTCGTTCCTATGGCGATATAAGCAAAATGAGTAAGTCCCTGTACTACCGAAACCAGCCTGTCGTGTTCGGCTGCAGTCGTGATTTCAACATGTGCGCCGCTTTCCTCAAAAAGCTGCCTGATTTCCGGAAACCATTTTTCCGAGTGCTCTCTCACCGGGACAAGGATTACGGTTTGCCCCCGGATGGTGGGAATTGTGGGACCGAACATGGGGTGCATCCCAAGAATTTCAACCCCGGCAGGTGCAAATCTCTGCATTGCTTCAACAGGTTTTACCTTGGTGGAGGTAAAATCCATAAGGAGGCTTCCTGCTTTCATCTTCGGGGCGACTTCTTCAATAGTTTCTTCCGTTGCGTTGATTGGAACGGATACTATTACTATATCATTTTCAGGGATAGCTGCCTCAAGGTCCGAAGCAAAGGGCACATTCAGTTTCCTGGCGACTTCCACCTTGCCTCCTTTTCCCCAGACTGTAACCTCATAGCCTCTTTCTTTAAAAAAACGAGTGAACCACTGTCCCATCTCTCCGGTTCCGCCAAGGATCAGAACCTTCGTTTTTCCGGAATTCTGTTTCTCAGGGTCTGTGTTCATGCCTGCAGAGCCTCCAGTACGGTTTTTTTCATGAGTTCTACTGGAGGTTCAACTCCTGTCCAGAGTTTGAAAGCTTCAGCTCCCTGATAGACGAGCATTAAAACCCCGCTAACGGTTTTTGCTCCTGCAGCCTTTGCTTCCTTTAAAAGCCTGGTCTCAAGTGGGTTATAAACTATGTCAAAAACAGTAAGGTCGCTGTGAAGTTCTTCTGCTGTTGCAATAGTTGTATCTGTGTTCGGGTGCATCCCGAGAGTTGTGGTATTGATCAGGATATCTACATCCCTCAAAAGGTCTTTTAGTCCTGAAAGCCCGGTCCCACTTATTTTTCCCGGAAGGGCTGCAGCCGAAATATCTCTTGCAAGTTCTATTGCCCTTTCTTCTGTTCGGTTTATTATGGTGATTTCGGCGCCGTCGGCTGCAAGCTGGAAAGCAACCGCCCTTGCTGCTCCTCCTGCCCCCGCAACCACCACTCTAGACCCCTCTATTTCCACTGCAGCATTCAGAAGTGCCTGCCTTGCTCCAAGTCCGTCAGTATTGTACCCCCGGATTTCTCCTGTTTTTCCGAAGACTACAGTATTTACTGCTCCAATTCTCTTTGCAAGGGGATCTGGCTTGATGAAATTCAGTTTCAGAGCTTCTTCTTTCAATGGAACTGTCAGGTTAAGCCCTCCAAATCCCATAGCTTCGGCTCCAGAGATTGCTTTTTCCAGTTTTTCCGGGCTGACCCTGAAAGCGTGATAGACGCAGTCCATTCCAAGGGCTGAAAACGCTGCATTATGCATGGAAGGGGAAAGGGAATGACCTATAGGATCTCCAAATACGCCAAAAACTCGCTTCATTTTAACATTTCCATTATCTTCTTTACTTCGTCTGCCGGAAGCTGACCCGGGGCTGCGGCTGCACCACTTTCTACAGAAGCGTATGTCAGGGCCGAACCATAAAGAGGGGCAACTACCCTTGTGTGTTTTCCCGGCTTGCCCATTGCAATGGTGCATATTGATTTTCCTGCGTTCCTGAAGTCCAGTGTAACTCTCAGCAGATTAAGAACATCTTCCATTGACTGAGGCATCACTGCAAGTTTGGCAATATCCGCCCCGGCAAGAAACATCTCTTCAAGAATAGTTTTCATTTCCCGGGGAGACGGAGTTTTTGAAAAGTAGTGGGAAGAAACGATTACGGTTTTTCCGTGATCTTTAGCCGCTTTTATAACTTTATCTCTTTCTTCCCGGCTGGCAGAGAGTTCGATATCAACAGCATCCGGCCCTTCTGTAAGGAAAAATGGGTATTTCAGGAGCCCTGTCAGAAGCTCTGTTCTGTCTTCCTCTGCCCCCTCCCATTTTCCCCCTTCTGCCCTGGAACGGTTGGTGGCGATTACAGGAAGCCCGGCTTCGGATTTGATTTCCCTGATTATTTCTGCGGCTCTTTCCAGATCCCTGATTCCCAGCAAATCCAGCCGGATTTCAAGGATATCAGCTCCCTTTTTAGCTGCTTTTTTTGAAGTTTCAAGAGGCTTTTCAAGGATTACTGCAACAACTGCAGCTCTTTTTTCAAGGTCAAATAGGCCTATTTGCGTCATTACTCGCTCCGGGTCCGGGAGTTAAGGAATCTGGTTATTATTCAGTTTTCCCTGGTTCACTTCTCTATGATTGTCTCTTCAATTTTTTTGCCGAAATGCCTGGCTCCTTCCTCGAGGCGGACCAGGACCTCATCCCCTTTCTTTAGTTTTGCAACTGAGATAGGGCTCCCATCTTTTCCTACCAGTTTGATGGTTTCGGCATTTTGCAGGATCGCAGTTAAAGTTCTGTCTCTGGCTTTTGCTTCTATTAGCATGAGAGGGCGGCTTTCGATCTTTACTCTGCCAACTATACCTTCCCGTTGTTTCCCTTTTGAGTCTACAATAGTTACGGCATCTCCGGTCTGGAGTTCCGAAAGATAGCGGGTTTTATCCCCAATTTTGATGTAAGAGTGAACTGCACCTGCATTTACCCTGAAGGGACGGGCTGCCACGTAAGGGCTTTCATCGGACTCCGAGTTTACCAGGAACATCCCGCCTGCCTGCGAACCTATGAGCATGCCTTCTCCACGCTGCATGAGATTGCATGTATCCACGCAGACCCGGTCTCCCATTCCAAGGGGTTCTACCCTGGTTACAACCGCAGCCTCAAGTTCAGCACTTTCGCTTTCCAGTTCTCTTGCAGCCTTGATCGTATCTTTTATTTCCTGAGGATTTCCACTATCCAGAAGGACTCCATCAGCTCCTGTTTCAAGAGTCTGGAAGGCAAGTTTTGCTTCCTCTGCACTTTTTACTCCGAAAATGATCTTTACTTTCTCTCGCTGGAGATCAGCTATCAGGTTCTCAAGAGGAATGACTTTCCAGTCAGTGCCTGTAACAAGCAGATAATTGCAGATTTTTCCCATTTCGGCTGCGAAGCGTTCATAATGTTTGTCCTTTATGATTACGTATCCGCCTACGTTTAAGCCTTTTTCCATGAGCAGGGTTGCCGCGTTTACGTCTAAAGAACCAGGAATTTCCAGGGGCAGGGGTTTTGTCCCGTCACCTTCTCCTCTTTTTCCCACGACCACTATGTCAGCTCCGGATTTGTTGTCGCGGGCAAAGGCTGCTACTGTAATGTTTCCCAGTTCCCGAACTTTTTCCACCTCTCCCGGGTTTACCAGTATACAATCGGCTCCGGATTCCAGGCCTGTCGTGATCCTCTCTTTCTGTTCTTCCCATCCGCCTTCATCGGCTTTTATCCAGACGCTTTTCTTTTTCAAAGGTTTTCAACCCCGTTCATAATTCTGTTTTTTACTCCGGCTTTAATCCGGTATTTTTTTTGGTTTTATTTTTTACTTCGGGCTTGATTTTTGTTTCCCAATATACTTGTTTCCCAATATCCTTTTTACTTTAACTGCTCCAGAGCTTCTTCCACAGGTCTTCTATGATGCACGATTTCGCAAATAGCCCGGGTCAGCCTTACAGGGTCACGGTGCTGGAATACATTTCTTCCGATTGCAGCCCCTCTTGCGCCTGCTTCCATTGCCCCGTCAATCATCTCAAGAAGTCCCAGGTCGGTTGAGGTCTTTGGTCCCCCTGCAATGACTACAGGTACAGGACAGCCCCTTACCACGTCTCTGAAACTGTCAGGATCTCCGGTGTATACGGTTTTTACAACGTCAGCCCCCAGTTCAGCTCCAATCCTGGCAGCATGTGCCACATTTACAGGATCGTGGGGATTTGTGATCTTTTTACCTCTTGGGTACATCATAGCAAGAAGAGGCATGCCCCATTCCGTGCAGTCCCTGGAGATTGTTCCAAGCTTTTCGAGCTGGTCGGTTTCTGTATCAGACCCTATGTTGATATGCATGGAAACTGCATCAGCTCCCATCTTAATCACTTCTTCAACGGTACAGACCTGCACCTTGGCGTTGGGGTCAGGGCTCAGAACAGAAGAGGCACTGATATGCACAACAAGCCCGATATCGTGGCCATATCCTCTATGCCCGTACTTGACCATTCCTTTCTGCATGAGAACTGCGTTTGCTCCTCCTTCGGCAACCCTATTAACTGTATCGGTAACATTGATAAGCCCTTCAATAGGTCCGTCGGAGAGCCCATGATCCATGGGAATAATGACCATGTTTCTGCTCTCACGATTCATCAGCCTTTCTATGCGTATTTTTTTGCCAATTTCTGACATTGTGGTTCCCCTAAATTCTGAATTTGTTTCCTTTATTTGTACTTTTTATTGATTTTTATTAATCGACTCGTTCTAGCGTGCTAGTATGTCACATACTAACACACATCTCCTATTTAAACCTATTCAATAACTATTCAAGCCCTGACCCCTGTAAAATTTTCCAGTTACGATCTTTTAGATTACAACCATTGAACTAATCTGTACATCTATGTACTACAATGTTCAGTTATTAAAGTTTTCTATTATTTGACAGTTTATTCTGGTTAGATGGTTCTGCCTCGTTTCAATTCCTGTATTTTAATTTCTGTAGTTCAATTCCTATGATAGTAGCCCTGTTGTATCTTCTCTTTTTGAAGTTGCTGAATGAGTCTAAAAACTGTGGATTTGAATAGTCAGAAAAGAGTCAGAAAAGAGTC
>JBFHIK010000045.1:0-11317 GCA_041596555.1 Methanosarcina sp. | reverse complement strand
ATGCTTTCCGCTGCTGTGTGGAACAATTACCGGAGTAAGGCTGACGTAGCGCTTAATTCCAGGGTCTCTGACTTCAACTTCCGTTGGGTCCCATTTGCCGAAAATTTTATACACAAAAATCATCTCCTGGGTTTTTCCAATCTGCCGATGACCAGCTGGTTCAGGGACACGTTGTTTACGGCAATTACTTTGAAACGTACGCCGGGAATGTCACCCATAGCACCACCCATGCGGCCTCCGATCCTTTCCACGGTAACTTCATCGTGTTCATCAATGAAGTTTACTGCACCGTCTCCAGGACAGAATGCGGTTACCTGACGCCCGTTTTTAATGAGCTGGATCCTTACGCATTTTCGGATTGCGGAGTTCGGCTGTTTGGCTTCGACTCCCACTTTCTCTAATACTATACCCCGACCCTGTGGTGCACCACCAAGAGGGTCAGCTTTCACGTTTAGACCAAGAACACGCCTGCCGTAGTAGTTATCTTTCCAGCGGGCATCCTTCCTGGTTTGTTTTAGAATATTAGCTGCAAATTTTCCTTTAGCCATTGTAAATTTCTCCAGTTAAAAATTGATCACAGTTTCCTATTGTGGCATTAAATGCCAGAATTGTCCTTCAACGCCGGATTAATGGATCAACGTAAATTAATGGGATATTACTGCAGGATCACATCTTCTATAGTATGGTGACGACGGGCAAGCATCTTCACTTTCTCGATGTTCTTACCGTTGCGACCGATGGCAAGCCCCTTCTCTTTATTGGGTACCTCTACATAAGCTAATCGCTTACCATTTTTGGTAGTAAGAGTTACTGAACTTACGGATACCGGCCCGAAGGCATTCTTTATAAAGGTCACAGGATCCTCTGAATACTCCACAAGCTCAATTGGTTTGTCCAGGGCTTTTTTAACACGGTTTATATGCTCGCCGTTTTTGCCTATTGCAAGCCCCATATCACCCTGCTTTACAACATACACGAGCCTTTCCTCTTCCGGAATACAGTCAAGTATTTTGGCTCGGGTCATGTTTTCAAACAATGCAATGTACTGGATGCTATCTGCAGTAAGTCTTATTTCACCCAAGACGTTGCAACTCCTTTTTATCAAGCTATGGCTGCCAGGATATCCGATTCTCCCGCATCGAGGATTGCCATGGCTGCAATCGTAAAGGGCTTCCCGCATACGGGCCCGAGTTCTACACTTGTGCCTTCGAATTCCAGGACCGGGACATTGGTTTCCTTTATTTTCATTTTAATGTCTTCGGGGCAGTTTGATGCCAGGACCACCATTTTTGCAGAGCCGTCTGCTGCTGCATCCATGGTCCGATTGGCTCCAACTATTACTTTTCCTGTTTTCACAGCCTTGATAAGAGATTTATCAACATTGATCTTCATATTCATCAACTCTGTCTCAAATTAACTCGTCTACGCTCTCTCATTCTAAATAAAGATTTCAAGCTTGGTGAGTATATGGTACTCTAAATACCTGATGCCTTATATCAATTTTCTGGTTATGAGCCTCGCGGACTCAAGTTTCTACAGCAGGATTTGGTGAAGTCTGTTAAAGGTAATGTATACCTGATCTGGACTGGTCTTCTATCAGGTTATATATTTAAATAATTATAGGTTAAACCCGGAGGTTTTCCTTCATTCTTCTTCTGTTTCAATTTCCTCAGGTTCAACTCTTCCCGCTTTTCTGCTTACGAGGTGCACGTCTCCGGTACCCATGCGAATGGGCTGACCGACAATGATATTTTCTGTGACGCCCTCCAGCTTATCCACATCTCCCCGCATCCCGGCATCCAGCAAGTGATTAACCGTAACTTCAAAAGCTGCACGGGCAAATACACTGGCTTTTTCACCAGAAATACCGTGCCTACCGATCTGTTTTACTTCTCCGTCACAGGTCATTATGTCTGCTACAAGCATAATATGTCGGATATCCACGGTAAGACCCTGTTCACGCAGGGTGTCTGTGGCTTCCTTGATAATTGCATTTCTTGCAGCCTCGACTCCCAGCACTTCGTAAATCTCGTTAATGTTGTTTGTGTTGGTCCTGGTCCGGTCTACTCCTTCAAATTGAAGTACGTCACGCAGAGCTGAGCCTTCGGTATACAGGGTGTACTCTTCACCCTCCTTTCTGACCACCACTCGCTTGATTCCTTCTATGCCTTTGAGGGTTACATTGTGGATGCTTTTTGCAAGCTGGAGCAGTTCTCTGTAAGAAGGTTCTCCCGGAGTGATAACAATCTGGTTATCTATATCAGGAGAAATGTTGACCAGCACGTTCAACTCTTCATTGAACTTATCCTTCACCTGGTCTATTGTAATATTCCTGCCTTCCATTGCCTTTTCGTGCAGGTCTATTATAAGCTTCATCTGGGAAAGATCAGTAGTCACATCAGCGATGTGGTCTATTTTTGTCGCTTCAATTTCCCAGGCAAGAGCTCTTGTTTTTTCCCTGTTGTAAGCATAATCATCGGGATCATTTTTTGAAAGGGCAATTGTCATCATCGGAGTGCTCGGGATTTTCCGGGCATCTACGATTTCAATCAGGCGGGGCAAACCGAGAGTAACGTTAATCTCGGCCACACCGGCGTAGTGAAAGGTACGCATGGTCATCTGAGTGCCTGGCTCCCCTATGGACTGGGCTGCAACCACACCTGCAGCGTCACAGGGTTCGATGCATGAGACCTCATATTCTTCCATTGCCTTTTCTATTATCTCTTCCATTTCCTTCTTGCTTACCCCGGCTTTGAGGACATCTTCCCTCAGGGTATTCAATATGTTAGAAGGAAAAGGCAGATCTTTTATCATGCTATCGATAGTAGCTTCACTAATACTCATCATGCCACCTTCTTTTCTACCACGGAACGAACAATCCTGTGAATAGTATCGGGTTTGCTGAAGTCGCTTTTTGTTGGGTTAATCCCATCTTCCCCGTACTTAAACTGCACAAGCACACCTCTGGTGTCCCTGACCGTGAGGTCATACTGGACTTCCAGGTCCTGGAGTGCATTGACAAGTCTCCTCTGCAGGTACCCTGACTGTGATGTCCTGACTGCAGTGTCCACAAGACCTTCTCTACCACCGATTGCGTGGAAGAAATATTCCGTCGGGTTTAATCCGCTCTTGTAACTTGCCTTAACGAACCCGTGAGCATCCGATCCCAGGTCACCTACCTGGAAGTGGGTCAGAGTCCTGCCTGAGTATCCTCTGCGAATGCGCTCTCCACGCACTGCCTGCTGGCCAACACAGGCTGCCATCTGGGTAAGGTTCAGGATGGAACCTCTCGCTCCAGAACGCGCCATGATAACTGCTGAATTTTCAAGCCCCATGTGGCTGTCTGCAATTCCACCGGTCTCGTCCCTGGCCTTTCCGAGCTTCTGCATGATGCTCATTTCAATTGTTTCATCAAGAGTTCTTCCAGGAAGGGGTTCAAGCTCTTTATTCAGATACGATTTGATAAGGTTCTGCACGGCATCTTCAGCTTTAGCGAGGACTTCATTGATCTGGATTCTGGCTTCTTTCGGAATATCTTCATCAGCTATTCCGAAACTCAGGCCTGTCCGCATGATCGCACGGATTGCAAGCTTGGTCATATCATCTATAAACTTGGACCCAGCTTCGGGACCTATTTCCTTGATAATGCGGTCCTGAATTTTTCCTTTGAATGCCCCAATAGCCGCTTCGTCTATAGTGCCCATAAGGAGTTCACTGTTCCGAATCATCACATAGGCATCGTTCTGGCATTCCCCTTTCTTACAGGTATCACAGTGTGAGCAGACCTGAGCCGTGAACTCCATATTGAGGCCTTCGGGCAGGATCTGGCTGAAAATCTGTTTTCCTGTCCAGTAAGGTTTCCCGTCTTCGTCCCTACCTGCCGGTTCGGGCAGATTGCGTGCACGGCTCTTCCTCAGAAGGTCGTAAGCCTCGTAACTGGTAATATGGTTTTCAAAACGGGTAAGAAGGAAAAGCCCGGAAATGTGATCGTGAATCCCACCGATAATGGGACCTCCGAAACGCGGGGAGAGGATGTTTTCCTGAACCTGCATGAGGATCTTTGCCTCGGCCCTTGACTCTTCGGTCTGGAGGGCATGCATGTTCATTTCGTCCCCGTCAAAGTCAGCGTTGTAAGGAGGGCAGACCGCAGGGTTCAGCCTGAAAGTTTTGTTCGGCAGAACCTTCACGGAATGGGCCATGATACTCATCTTGTGCAGAGAAGGCTGCCTGTTGAAGAGCACGATGTCACCATCTTTTAACTGTCGTTCCACAACCCAGCCAAGTTCCAGTTTATCGGCAAGGTCGTCCTTGTTCATACTGGTTACCTTTATGCGCCTGCCATCGGACCTTAGCACATAGTTTGCTCCGGGGTGAACATCTTCACCGTTCCTTACATAGACCTTGAGATGTTCGATGTTCCTCTGGGTCACCACTGATGGCATTGTTAGAATCCGTGCAATGGGTATGGGGACACCGACTTCATTTATGCTCAGGTTTGGGTCAGGAGAGATAACTGTACGGGCAGAGAAGTTAACACGCTTACCTGACAGACTCCCCCTGAACCTTCCTTCTTTACCTTTTAAACGCTGGGAAAGAGTCTTAAGAGGTCTGCCTGATCTGTGTCTCGCAGGGGGTATTCCTGAAACCGAGTTATCAAAGAATGTAGTAACGTGATACTGAAGAAGCTCCCAGAGGTCCTCAATGATAAGCTGTGGAGCTCCTGCTTCCCTGTTCTCCTGGAATCTCTGGTTGATCCTGATAATGTCTACCAGCTTGTGGGTCAGGTCATCTTCACTGCGCTGCCCGGATTCCAGAGTGATCGAAGGACGCACCGTAACAGGAGGCACAGGCAGGACTGTAAGGATCATCCACTCTGGCCTTGCATTCTTCGGGTCCATCCCGACAACCATTATGTCCTCGTCCGGGATGTTTTCAAAGCGATCCCTGATCTCGGTAGGAGTCAGCTTCTCTCCGTTTTCCAGGTATTCAGTGGGCTTTTCGAATTTGATTTCGAGCTGTTCCTCATTACAGTAAGGGCAGCTCTTTATCTTGCTGGCTTCTTTATACGCCTCATTAATGAGGTCATCAGGCATGTGCCCGATTTCTCCAACTGCAAGGAGTTGGTCCAGAAACTGCTGTTTCTGGGCCGGTTCCAGCAGAATCTTGCTGCATTTTCTGCAGGTTGCCCGGAGGAGTTTTCTGATTACTTTGTTAAAACCAACGTGGACAACAGGGGCAACAAGTTCGATGTGCCCGAAGTGTCCGGGACACTCGCCTGCCCTGCCGGAGCAGGTCTTACAGCGAAGTCCGGGGTCGATAACCCCGAGTTTCGTGTCCATAAGCCCCATGTCAATTGGAAATCCGTCGTCATCGTAAGTGTCAGCCGTAATGATGGGCGTTGAGCTCATCTTACGGATCTCCTTAGGGGACAATAAGCCGAATTTGATAGAAGCGATTCTTTTTGGAATAGGAGGTACGTTTGCCATATGTCCACCTCACCTTATACAGCATCTTCAAGGTTAAGCCTGGGAGCAACCCCTAGGGACTTAATCTCGTCCAGTAATAGCTTGAACGCGTAGCTCATCTCAACAGGGTATATATCCGTGTCAGCACCGCAGGCTGAACAGAATGAAACTTTCCGCTGCTTGTCGAACGTTGCAATCATTCCACAGTGCGAGCAGACAAGTTCCACAACTTTGTCAGACTCGTCCAGCAATCTTTCTTTTAGGGACATGGCAGCGCCGTGCCCTACCAGTACATCACGCTCCATTTCACCGAACCTGAGACCACCCTCTCTTGCACGACCTTCGGTCGGCTGGCGGGTGAGCACCTGTACAGGTCCGCGGGACCTGGCATGCATCTTGGAGGTGACCATATGGTGGAGTTTCTGGTAAAGGATCACACCAACGAAGACATCTGCAGGGACCATCCTGCCGGTTGCTCCATCGTAGAAGACCTCTTTTCCTGTGTGAGCAAAGCCGTGCTTTTTCAGGGCTTCTCTCAGGTCGTCTTCATTTTCTCCTGAGAAGGCTGTTGCATTCACTCTTCTGCCTTCCATGGAACCTACTTTTCCGCCAATCATTTCCAGGACGTGCCCTACAGTCATACGTGAAGGAATTGCATGCGGATTAATCATCAGGTCCGGAGTCAGGCCTGATTCCGTAAACGGCATGTCAGCAATCGGAACTTTTAAGCCAATAACACCTTTTTGCCCGTGCCTGGAAGCGAACTTGTCTCCGATGTCCGGGATCCTCTCGTCCCTTACCTTTACCTTTGCAAGGCGGGTCCCGTTAATGGATTCAGTAAGAATGACGGTATCTGCAATCCCTGTTTCGTTGGAACGCATGGTAACAGAGCTTTCTCTCCTCTGCTCAACTGCAATCCCGAAGTCGGAAGGCTCTTCCAGGAATCTCGGAGGGCTGGTCTTCCCTATAAGCACATCATTGGGGCCTACGGGGGTCTCTGGGTTTACAAGCCCGTCGATGTCAAGATTTGCATACGCATCAGCGCTGCGTGCTCCACGGTATTCGGAGTCAGGAATCTCGAACTTGTCTTCCTGCCCACCAGGATACCTCCTTTCCTCCCCTTCAAAAGTCCTGAGGAAATGGCTTCTTCCAAGCCCTCTCTCGATTGAACCCTTATTGAAAATCAGAGCGTCTTCAATGTTATACCCTTCATAAGATAGGATTGCAACCACGAAATTCTGGCCTGCAGGCCGGTCATCAAAACCGATTGATCCGGAAGTCCTTGTCCTTGTCATCGCCCTCTGCGGGTAGTGGAGGACGTGGGCACGGGTATCCGGCCTGAGCTTCTGGTTTGCTGTGGATACTCCGATACACTGCTTGATCATGGCTGCACCCATTGTGTTACGTGGAGAAGCGTTGTGTTCCGGATAGGGGACCATTCCGGTACAGATTCCCAGCATAAGTTCGGGGTCTATCTCCATATGGGTGTGCTTGGAGGTAATGTCAGTCTCATAGAGTGCAATATAAGCGTTTTCTTCCTCTTCTGCGTCCAGATACTCCACACAGCCTTCTTTTACAAGGTCATCAAAGGTTAGTTCTTTGCTCTTCAGTTTCTGTATGTGCTCTTCCGTTACCTTCAGAACTCCTTTTTCTACAACTACAAGAGGCCTTCTTGCCCTGCCCATATCGGAGTTTATAATTACTTCTCTGGTGTTATCGTTAAGAGCTATGTTAACCTGCCTGGATATGAAACCCTGCCGCCTCATCTTTCGAAGCTCTTCTGCAAGTTCCGCAGGGTTGTCATGAGTCCCGACGAGTTCTCCATTTATGAATACTTTTGCTTTAGTCATCTGACATCAACCCCTCAGTCACCGAACGTTGATCCGGAGTCATCCATATCTGAATAATCGTAGAAGTCATCATCTTTGTATTTGATTTCGGGTTCCGGAGTTTCTTCAAACTCTTCAACGATCTCTTCCCCGAATTCATCGAGTAGTATTTCTTTTATTTTTGCCGGGATTTCGGGCACTCTTATAACTATTTTTTCGACATTAAGGTCGTAGAGCATTTTCTTTATACTTCCTACTTCTTCGATTCCCGTGGAGAGTTCGACCATCTGGGCAAAGTTTTTCACAAGACCACAATTTGGACCTTCAGGAGTCTCGGAAGGGCAGAGCCGTCCCCACTGAGTTGCGTGCAGGTCACGAGCTTCGAAGTGAGGCTGGGCACGGGAAAGCGGGGAAATTACACGGCGCAGGTGGGAAAGGGTAGAAATGTAGTCGTTCCGGTCAAGAAGCTGGGAAACGCCGGTCCTTCCTCCAACCCAGTTTCCTGTTGCCAGAGGGTGCTGCAGGCGGTCAGTCAGGACATCTGCTCTTACAATTGTGGCGACATTAAGTTCCCTGTTCCTCATGTTTGCACGTTCGAGCTGGTACTTTATGTCCCTTGCCAGCCTGTTGAAGGATACCCTGAAGAGGTCTTCCATAAGGTCACCTGCGAGCTTCAGCCTCTTGTTTGCATAGTGGTCCTTATCATCTTCAGTACGCTTTCCAAGTGCAAGCTCAAAACAGGATTCAGCCATTCTTGCCAGGAAATGGGCTTTTGAGGGCCTTTCTTTCATATCGTTTCCGAGGTGAGGGAAAAGATACCTATCAATAACGTAGTTTGCTCTTTTTATCTGGTATTCCTTGGCCTGCCCTGCAGCAACCCTCGCTCCAATCTTCTCGATTGCCTCTTCCTGGGTTTCGACTTCGGCTTCTTCAAGGTTTTCCAGCATGAACTTGATAATTTCGGGATCACTTGAAACTGCGTTTACGATATCTTCGTCAGTTACTATCCCGAGAGCTCTCATAAGTGTAATAAAGTACACTCTGCCGGATATTGAAGGGAAAGATACCTCAAGCAGGGATTTTCTCCCTCTTTCCACAATTACGAGTGCCCTATATCCCCTTTTCTGGGAGAATACCTTTGCAACCTCTATAGAGTCCCCGTAACGTTCTCCGTACTCAGCAAGGATTTTGTTAGGGGCAAGGTCTTCAAGGGTCATGACTACCCTTTCCGTACCTCCGACAATGAAATATCCCCCGGGGTCCAGAGGGTCTTCTCCATAGCGAACTTTCTCAATATCACTGAGCCCGAGAAGGTTACAGACTTTGGATTTGATCATGATAGGAAGTTGCCCAATCTTTGCTTCTATTACATCGGACTCTATCCCTTCTTTTACGACACTCATCTCCAGGTAAAGGGGGCCTGAGTACGAAAGGTTCCTGAGCCTCCCTTCGTTGGGATACAGTTTTTCTATTGCCCCATCTGCCTCCTTTACCACCGGGTGCTCTACCCGGATCTTGCCGAGTTTGAGATAGGTGTCTTCAATGTCGGTCTCTATAATTCTTTGTTCGTCTATGATCTTTTGCAGCCCGTAATCTATAAACTTGTTAAATGAGTCTATATGGTGCTGCACTATCTTGTCCCGTGTAAAATAAGCCTGCGACAGTATACTACTTTCTAACGCGATGATAGCACCCTCTTTGCTTTGTTAAAATGAAAATAAATAAACGATGATCCTCAGATCTTTATGCAGTTGTTGAATCTTTCCGTACGATGGTGCATGGGATTCAAAAAGATATTCAGTGAAAAAAAATGTAATCATGCAAGCGGTTTTAACTCCCCCACGCTTACTCGATCACAAGTCTGTAATAGTCTGCTTCCCCTGCAGTTTGACTTTTTCTGGTGATTTTCACAACATCTCCGACGGCAGCTCCTATTTCTTTACTAACAGGATCCTGCACTTTAATTTTCGGAAGCTGTTCCTTGTCAATAAAAAATTTGCTTAAAACAGACTTTAATTCGCCCTCTGCGATTATCTCATGTTTTGGGACTGACTCATGGTCAAGCAGGCTGAATTTTGTCAAATCCTTTCCTCCAAAAATAAAGCATCTCAAAAAACTTACTGGATAGTTCCTGCGGATGGCCTATCCGCCGGTTATAATAAAGAACATGGCGGGCCCGTAGGGATTTGAACCCTAGGCCGACTGGTTAAAAGCCAGTCGCTCTGCCGGACTGAGCTACGGGCCCGCGTTGTTTATATCTCTACCTCTTTATTTTGCACCATTGTAGGCTAATTTTTTAGTATGCCGCCCTGTTGCCCCGCTGCCTCAGGGAGCGCCTCTTACGCCAGTGCAACCCTCTAATTATAGCTATACTATTTATAGTTTATGGTGGTTGCACTTTTGTCCCCCATATTCCAGAAAACAGTTATAAAATTTCTTCTCTATGTGTTGTATTAATACATAAATTTGTCTGAGTCTGCTGGAAAGCTATATGTACGATAATTTTCACTTTTTTAAAAGTAAAGTCAAATTCAATTTGTTTCTCCACAAATTCAGGTTAGACGGAAACTTTTGCCCCGATTTTCAATCGCTTGCCGCTTTCCCGACAGTCACCTCTCCAAAAATGAAGCATCAATTGGTATCAATTGGTATTAATGTAATTATTATCAGATAAATCAGGTATTTAATCTCGGGTTCAGGTTAGAGGTTCAGGTTAAGATTCTCGGAAACTGAAGTAATTGTTGGAAATAATAAGTCTAATTATTAATATAAAAAAGATGACAGATAAACAAATTTCTCGAAAGATGGATTCTTCCTGCTTTTTTACTGTTTTTCTTCCGCTTTGAACCTTACGACGAATTCAGCTCCAGTATCCCTTTTTAATTCAAGTTCTCCCTCTAACTGGTCTACAAGGGCGATTACAAGCTGTATGCCGAGATGGGGGGGCTTTTCCAGATCAAAACTTTCAGGTACACCTACCCCATCATCTGAAATTGCTAAAACGAAACTGGTGGTTTTAAAATCTTCTTTTTTACTTCCGGTTCTATTTTTCTTATATTCCCCGGTTTTGTCTCTATAGAGCTTGATTCGGATTTCTCCTGTGTCCCTCTCTACAAATGCATGTTTGAAGGAATTGGAAATAAGTTCATTAACAATTATCCCTAACGGGACTGCAGTATCCATATCAAAGAAAACATTCTTTTCGAGGTCCATGCTTAAGCTGATATCGGCATTTCCAAGGCTGTATGTCTGGAAAAGGTTCTCAGCGAGTTTCTCAATATACGATGAAAAGTTCAGTGTGTTGAATCCTCCACCTTTGTACAGTTCCTCATGGATAAGAGCCATTGATATTACTCTGTCCTGGCTTTCCCTGAAGGCTTCCATAATTTCTGAATCCTCAACACATTCTCTACCTCTGAACTTTTCAGCCTGAAGGTCGAGAAGGGAGGAGATAACCTGCAGGTTATTCTTGATCCTGTGATGAATTTCCTTTTTGCGGGCAATCTCGATAGTTTTAAGGTTCCCTTCTGCCTTCTTTCTTTCTGTAATATCTTTAACTACCCCAAGAATTCTATTTAATTTACCTTCTTTGTCTCTAAGGCAGACCCCATTATCTTCAAAGTAAACATATTCTTCATTCTTTTTTCTAAAACGGTACTCTGTCCTGTAAGCTTCTCCAGAATTTATATACTTGACATAATTTTCCAGGTACCGATTCAGATCTTCCGGATGAATACGAGATAACCAGACCTTAAGGCTCAGATTTCTAAACTCATCTGGAGTATATCCTGTACACTCTTTGATACAGCCGGTCAAATTAGCAGTATCTCCCTCTATATTATAATCGTATACTAGCTGCCCTGTCCGTTCCGTGACTATACGGTACTTTTCCTCAGCTTTTTGAAGTTCTTCTGCGATTTTTTTGCTTTTGGTGATGTCCCTGGTGGTAATAACTACTTGCCCATCAGAAAACGGCAGAAAGGTCGCACTCACATCCGTCCAGATGATGCTGCCATCCTCCTT
>JBFHIK010000044.1:0-11543 GCA_041596555.1 Methanosarcina sp. | reverse complement strand
AATCGATGCACATAAAGCTGCACAAGACTCTTTTAAAGTAGGTGAAGAAAAGATCCTGGAGGAAAGAGATAAGATCGTCAACGATGGTGAAAAAAACGCATTAGCCATGTCCCAAAAAGCTCAAGCTAATATAGACAAATCCGTCAATTACCTTGTACAGGAGTTTGAGAGGGCGGTCCTTAATGAGTAGACCTAAATCGATGACAAGGGCCGTTATTGTCGGGCATAAAAGCATCCTAAGTAGCACCATCGATTCATTGCATGAAACTAATCTCTTTCATATTGAAGATTTTGTTGAGGACGAGTCTGGTTTTAAGATCAGCAAGCCATTGAAAAACGCTGAAGAAGTCTCGAAAAAGCTTGTGAAGATCCGATCTATCGCCAATTATTTGGGGATTGTAAAAAAAGAACCGGTAGTTCAGAAAACTGACGCTGTTCTGCGCGACCTTGATTCAAAACTGGATGAATTGGACAGGACAATTGCAACTAAAACGGAATCAATTGCTCAGCTTGACAACGAGTTGAAAGATCTGGATTCCCAGAAGAAGGAGATCCTGCCTTTTCTGTCCATCAATCTCGACTTTGAGTATTACCGTGGCTACGATAGCCTTAAGGTTTTCGTGGGTACTGTAAAAGGAAGCCTGGATGACAGTCAGATTTCAAGCATCACCAAAGCTTATGAGCTGTACTTTGATTCTCAATCAAAATCAGTTGTACTGTTTGTAGCCAAGAATGATGCCGACAGAGTCTACGAATTACTTCAGGGTCTTGGATTCAGAGATCTCAGAGTTCCAGAAAGAGGTGGTGTCCCAAGCGATCTGTTAAGATTTATCGAACAGAAAGAAGTTGAAGTCACCAAGAAGACCGAGTCCTTAAAGGCTGATATCGAATCCTTGAAAGCCAAGTATTCTGATTTCATTCTTTCCAGTGACGAGGTCTTGACCATCGAGAGTCAGAAGGCAGAATTGCCTCTAAGGATAGCTACATCTGCAAACGCATTCATAATCGAAGGCTGGACTCCAACCGAGGATTATGACAAAGTTGTCAGTGCAGTCAACAGTGCCACTAATGGCAAGGCATATGTCACAAGCCTCGAAATTGCTGAAGAGGAAGAGGAGCATATCCCTGTTGAGTACAACAACTCCAGTATTGCAGCGCCGATGCAGCAGATCATGGATCTGTACTCCAGACCCAAGTATACTGAACTCGATCCATCCTCAGTGATCTTATTCACTTTCCCACTGATGTATGGGCTGATTCTCGGAGACATCGGATATGCACTGATACTGGGAGTAATGGCACTGGCTATCAAAAAAGCAGTAAAGTCAGATGCTGTGAAGCCTCTCATGGATATTCTTATTTATTGTCAGATCTCAACATTTATATTCGGAATTCTTTATGGTGAGTTCTTAGGATTTTCGTTAGCGAGTCTTCATACCGAACATGGTTCAGTTCCGGGCCTGATTCCGGGTTGGGAAACCATTGTTTTGTTTAATGGGCTCGGAGGCGAGGAATTTATGTTCCCGATCCACAGAACTCACATGGTAATGACTATGATTGGAGTAACTGTCGTAATAGGACTGCTTCAACTCAATCTCGGGTATCTGCTCGGATTTGCAAACATCTCCAGGCACCATGGGATAAAGCATGCGGTTCTTGAAAAAGGCAGTTGGCTTATTATACAGCTCGGTGCACTCGTTGCAGCTATCGGCTACCTTGGCGGTAATTCAGGACTGACTTACATCGGTGCTGGTATTCTTGTTCTCGGAATTGTGATGCTCACCATGGGTGAGGGTATCAAGGGTCCGATTGAATTGCCATCTCTTATGGGCAATGCATTGTCATATTCCCGTATTATCGCAGTCGGTCTGTCTTCGATTTACATCGCTTCAACGGTCAATGATATTGCTTTTAAAATGATCTGGGCGGATCACTCCAAGATCAATTTCTTAGCAGTAGCTGCAATAATCGTGTTTATACTCGGACATGGTCTTAACACTGTCTTGAGTATCATCGCTCCCGGACTGCATGCACTCAGGTTGCAGTACGTAGAGTTCTTCGGAAAATTCTACGAAGGCGGGGGCAGAAAATACAACCCATTCGGATACATACGAAAATACACGGAGGAATAAAAACATGGTAGGAGAAGAATTAGTTAGTGGACCTTTCCTGGACGCAGACGGAATGAAAGCACTCGGTGCAGCACTCGCAATCACAGTAACTGGGCTTGCATCTGCATGGGCTGAAAAGGAAATAGGAACTGCAGCAATCGGCGCTATGGCAGAAAACGAAGGGTTATTCGGTAAGGGTCTTATCCTTACTGTCATTCCTGAAACCATCGTTATCTTCGGTCTTGTCGTTGCATTGCTTATCAATTCTGCTTAATTTAAGAGCTAATTCCGCTCTTAAATTTCTTAGAGCATCACTCTGAGCTTCTCTGGGTGTTTTTTCCTTACCAGGCAGGCTGGAGTGATTATGTGCTCTAAGTTTCCCCTTAGGTATCGTTGCACTCTAAGAAGCTTAGAGTTTCTGCTCTAAGCTTTAGAGCACTTTTTTGCTCTATATTTATTTGGAGGTGTAAGCATGGGACTAGAGATCGTTACAAAAGACATCCAGGAGGGTGCAAGAGCTGAGGTTTCCCGTATAAAAACCGAAGCCGATGCAAAGGCAGCCGAGATAACAAATGAGGCTAAAGAAGTACAGAAGAAGATGCTCGGGGACAGCCTTGCCAAGGTGGAAGAGGACCTCCAAAAGCTGCACCAGCAGGTTATCTCAAGTGCAAACCTGGAAGTAAAAAGAATTACGCTTAACAAGCGCAAGGAACTTCTTGATAAAGTTTATAGCCAGACCGTTGAAAGAATCAAGTCAATGCCGGCGTCCAAAAAAGAAGAGCTACTGAAGCATATTATTAACAAGTATGAGGCTAGCGGTGCTAGATTTTATTCTTCTAAGGCTTCAGAAGAGACTGCCAGGAAATTATCTTCATTGACCTATGCGGGTAATTTGGACTGTATAGGTGGCGTTGTTATTGAAAACGAAGACGGGACCATCAGGTTAGATTTCACATATGATTCAATCCTGAAAAATG
Organism: Methanosarcina sp.; assembly: GCA_041596555.1. Lineage (GTDB taxonomy): Archaea > Halobacteriota > Methanosarcinia > Methanosarcinales > Methanosarcinaceae > Methanosarcina. The sequence goes on along the minus strand of JBFHIK010000044.1, from coordinate 8,455 downwards.
TGTATGAGCGTTCATTGAAGCAGATATCTGATACTTTATACGGGTGATGTTCGATGCGGCTTTTGGAGAGACTCTGGGGTAAAAATCCCTACCGAAAATCCGATAAGAAAAAAAAAGGCACTTCTAATTATGCTTATGCCGTAACCCGTGTCCGTGCGATGAAGAGTAAGCTGCTTCCTAAAGAAACTTATCCACGGCTTCTCAATATGGGAATTGATGAAATCACCCGTTTTATCCAGGAATCTGAATACAAAAACGACGTTGATGAACTGGCAATGAAATACAGCGGTGGCGATCTGGCAGAACATGCACTAAACAGGAATCTTGCGCTAACCTATGATAAGTTGCTCAGGATCACCTCAGGAGAATTGAACTACCTGATCATTGCATATCTTAAAAGATATGACATCTGGAATGTAAAAACGCTTCTTCGTGGCAAAATTTTCAATGCATCCGTTGAGGACATCCTCGAGTCTCTAATTTCTGCCGGGGAGTTTACCTATACCCTCCTGTCAGAACTTGCAGCCAAGGCCACATATCAGGAAGTAATTGATGCTCTTAAAGAGACTGAGTACTACCCGCTGCTGCAGGAGTTTGACGGAACAAACCTGGCATACATAGAAAACGAGCTTGACAAGATGTATTACGCAAGCCTGTTTGCCGTAATCGGAAGGCCAAGGTCCAAGGATCGTAAGCTCTTTGCAAGGTTCATCAAACTCGAAGTCGATGTCAAGAACCTGAGTAACCTATTCAGGTTGAAAAGAGCAGGTGTCGAGCAGTCTGATGAGATCATGCCCCTCATGATCGAAGGCGGCTTGGAGCTGAATCCCGAGAAACTGGCATCGCTTCCTTACGAACAGTTTATCGATGAACTTCGAAAAACTCATTACTGGGATGCAATTTCAAGTGTCGCGGAGCTGGAGACGGCTTCTCTGACTCTCGTTGAAAGCAGGCTCATAAGGTACTCTCTTGAATCTGCAACCACTTATTCGCATGTATCTCCGATCTCAATTGTACCTATTATGGACTATGTTATCCATAAAAATAATGAGGTCACCAACCTCCGGATTATTTTCAGAGGCAAGGAGGCTGGCCTCGATGATACACTAATTAAAGACCAGTTGGTGGTTATCTAATGGAATTGGCAGTGATCGGAAAGAGCGAGTTTGTCACGGGGTTCAGGCTGGCAGGTATCAGGAATGTATATGAAGTCGTTGATATCCCAACCACCGAATCCGCGGTAAAATCGGTGCTTGAAGATAAGAGTATCGGGATTCTTGTAATGCATAATGATGACATTGGTAATCTGCCGGAACTTTTAAGGAAAAACTTGAATGAGTCTGTCCAGCCCACAGTAGTATCGCTTGGAGGCAGTGGAGCAGGCTCGAGTTTAAGAGATAAGATAAAACAAGCGGTAGGTGTTGATCTGTGGAAGTAAAAGGTGAAATTTATCGTGTGTCTGGGCCTGTCGTCACCGCCATCGGCTTGCAGGCAAAAATGTATGACCTGGTCAAAGTTGGTAATGAAGGTTTAATGGGTGAAGTCATCCAGATATTAGGACCCAAGACCATCATCCAGGTATACGAAGAGACTGCAGGTATCAAGCCAGGGGAGCCCTGTTATTCTACAGGTTCGTCTCTATCCGTGGAACTTGGTCCGGGTCTTCTTTCCAGTATTTATGATGGGGTTCAGAGGCCTCTGCACGTCCTGCTTGCAAGTACGGGCGGTTTCATTGGCAGAGGTGTTACAGCAGATGGGCTTGACCACAAGAAACTCTGGGAATTCAAACCCATTGTCAAGAAGGGCGATTCCGTAAAAGGCGGAGAAGTATTCGGTGTTGTACAGGAAACCGTGAATATTGAACATAAGATCATGGTGCCTCCCGACATCTCCGGTACAATTGCCGACATCAAGAGCGGGAACTTTACGGTAGTAGACACAGTATGTACCCTCACTGATGGGACCGAATTGCAGATGATGCAAAGGTGGCCTGTCAGGAGACCCAGACCTGTGAGAGAAAAACTTACTCCAGATAAACCTCTGGTTACAGGACAGAGAATCCTTGACGGGCTTTTCCCTGTGGCAAAAGGCGGAACTGCTGCAATCCCCGGACCTTTCGGATCGGGAAAGACCGTTACTCAGCAGCAGCTTGCAAAGTGGAGTGACACTGAAATTGTGGTCTACATTGGTTGTGGTGAGCGCGGAAATGAGATGGCAGACGTTCTGAGTGAGTTCCCGGAACTCGAAGACCCTCAGACCGGTCGTCCACTGATGGAGCGTACTGTTCTTATCGCTAACACTTCAAACATGCCTGTGGCTGCAAGAGAAGCATCTGTGTACACCGGAATTACCATTGCAGAATACTTCCGTGACATGGGATTAGACGTCTCCCTTATGGCAGACTCCACCTCCAGGTGGGCAGAAGCTATGAGAGAAATTTCCTCCCGTCTGGAAGAAATGCCTGGTGAAGAAGGTTACCCAGCATACCTGTCTGCAAGGCTGGCGGAGTTCTACGAGCGTTCCGGTGTTGCTGAATCTCTCAACGGTGCGAAAGGTTCTATTACTGTTATTGGAGCAGTATCCCCACCTGGCGGTGACTTCTCAGAACCTGTTACGCAGAATACCCTGCGTATTGTGAAAGTGTTCTGGGCTCTCGATGCCAAGCTGTCTCAGAGGCGTCACTTCCCGGCTATCAACTGGCTGAACAGTTATAGTCTGTACAAGGAAAGCCTTAACAGCTGGTTTACAGATAATGTGGCTCCTGATTACGTGGCTATGAGGGAAAGAGCAATGGGAATGCTTCAGACAGAATCCGAACTGCAGGAAATCGTGCAGCTCGTAGGTTCCGATGCTCTGCCAGACGATCAGCAGCTTCTGCTTGAAATTACCCGTATGATCAGGGAAATCTTCCTGCAGCAGAACGCATTCCACCCAATAGATACCTACAGTCCATTCTCTGAGCAGTACAGGATCATGCAGGCAATTATGAAGTACGGAGATGCTGCACAGGAAGCTTTGAAATCAGGTGTTCCCGTCTCGGAAATTATCAAGATGGACTCTAAGAATGAGCTTCCCAAGGTCAAGTTTGAGGAGAACTTCGATGCTTCTATGAACACTGTCCTGGCAAAGATGGATAAAGAGTTTGCATCCCTGAGAGGTAGGTAAACATGGTAAAAGAATATAAGACAATAACTCAGATTGCAGGACCTCTAGTCTTTGTTGAAAAAACAGAGCCTGTAGGCTATAAAGAAATCGTTACTGTCAACCTGCCTGACGGAACCACCCGCAGAGGCGAGGTGCTGGACTCTTCGGCGGACATAGTGGTTATCCAGATTTTTGAAGGTACTACTGGTCTGGACAAGAATTGTGGTGTAGTCTTCACAGGGGAAACCCTGAAGCTCCCTGCATCCATCGACCTTCTCGGAAGGATCCTTTCAGGTTCAGGAGAACCTCTTGACGGCGGGCCCAGGATTGTGCCTGACCAGCTTCTGGACATCAACGGAGCTGCAATGAACCCATACGCCAGGTTGCCTCCAAAAGATTTCATCCAGACTGGCATCTCCACAATCGATGGAACAAACACCCTGGTTCGTGGACAGAAGCTGCCTATTTTCTCAGCCTCAGGTCTCCCACACAACGAAATCGCCCTGCAGATCGCAAGGCAGTCGGCTGTGCCTGGATCAGAAGCGGCTTTCGCAGTAGTTTTCGCAGCAATGGGTATTACCAATGAAGAAGCCCAGTACTTCATGAGCGACTTCGAAAAGACCGGGGCTCTTGAAAGGGCTGTGGTGTTCCTGAACCTGGCAGATGACCCTGCTGTCGAACGTATCGTCACTCCGCGTATGGCTCTGACTGCAGCTGAATATCTGGCATACGAACACGGCATGCACGTTCTTGTCATTCTGACTGACATTACCAACTATGCAGAAGCTCTCCGTCAGATGGGTGCTGCCCGTAACGAAATACCTGGCCGCCGTGGGTATCCGGGTTACATGTACACTGACCTTGCAACTCTTTACGAGCGTGCAGGTATTGTCAAAGGCGCAAAAGGATCAGTTACCCAGATTCCAATTCTTTCGATGCCTGGTGACGATATTACTCACCCGATTCCTGACCTGTCCGGATATATTACTGAAGGCCAGATTGTGGTTTCAAGAGAACTGCACAGGAAAGGTATCTACCCGCCAATCAATGTGCTGCCGTCCCTGTCAAGGCTGATGAACTCCGGTATAGGAGCAGGCAAGACAAGGGAAGACCACAAGGCGGTTTCTGACCAGATGTATGCAGGTTATGCAGAAGGGCGTGACCTGAGAGGTCTCGTGGCTATCGTCGGTAAAGAGGCTCTGTCTGATAGAGATGTTAAGTTCCTTGAGTTTGCCGATCTCTTCGAACAGAATTTCGTTACACAGGGTAGAAACGAAAACAGGACAATTGCAGATACCCTGGACATAGGATGGAAGATTCTTGCGCACCTGCCTGAAAATCAGCTGGGTAGGATTGACAACAAGTACATCCAGAAATACCATCCTGCACACAAAAAGGGTCAGTGATTGTCATGGCTCAAGACGTAAAACCAACTCGGTCGGAGCTAATTGAGCTCAAGAAGAAAATCAAGCTCTCTGAAAGTGGGCACAAGCTCCTTAAGATGAAGAGAGATGGTCTTATTCTTGAGTTTTTTAAGATTCTTAACGAGGCAAGGAACGTCAGGACCGAGCTGGATGCCGCTTATGAAAACGGTGTGGGCAAAATAAATCTCGCCTGCGCTGTTAACGGAATGGTTGCTGTCAAGTCAACTGCTTTTACAGCAAAGCAATCCCCCGAAATCCAGCTTTCAGGGCATAACATCATGGGTGTTGTGGTGCCAAAGATCAGCTCTACTGGAGTCCGCAAATCCCTCTATGAGAGGGGTTACGGTATCATCGGTACAAACTCGTATATCGATGAGACTGCAGAAGCCTATGAGGATCTGGTAGAGAAGATTATTACCGCTGCAGAACTGGAAACAACAATGAAAAGGCTTCTTAATGAAATTGAGAAGACCAAGAGGCGTGTAAACGCTCTCGAATTCAAAGTTATTCCTGATCTCATTGCAACCATGAAGTACATTCGTTTTACCCTTGAAGAGATGGAAAGGGAGGGTACTTCCCGGCTGAAGAGAGTCAAGGAGAGAATGAAAAATCAAGCTTGATTTGAAATGGCAGGATGCGACGATCAATCAAATCTGATTGAAAGAGCAGTACTTAAACTGTGGGAACCCGAAAACCAGGCCCGTCTGCTACGAGCAGCCTGGTTTATCTCCCTTTTAATGTTGGTTTTAGGGTTCATTATTATGTTAAAAACGATCTTTCCAAATTTTATCGTGACCTGAACTTCAGGACGATTATTTTTTTGAGTTCGGCACAAAGTATTGCTTTTTTTCGGATATTTTTTCTCTTTCTCTGGTCTGCTTATTATCAGAAAGCTATTTTAACGACGAATATCAATTCTAATTTCCTTATGCAAAACGAAGCCAGACTTCTTCATGTGACCGGCACGGTGCAGGGTGTCGGCTTTCGCCCCTTCATATATCAGCTTGCTAAATTCCACAGGCTTTCAGGGCACGTGAAAAATCTTGGAAACCACGTGGAGATCCTTATCGAGGGAAACAAGGTAAACCTTGAACGTTTCCTTCATGACCTCTCTGAAAAAAAACCTCCGCTTGCCAGAATTACGGAAATCAAAATAAATACTGTCTCTTTTTCTGGTTGTTCGGAGTTCATTATCATTCAGAGTGAACCCGGAACATTTGAAAATTCCATCATTCCTCCGGATACGGCTATCTGTGAGAAATGCATGCTGGAAATTTTTGATCCCTCTTCCAGGTACTATCATTATCCTTTTACCGTCTGTACTAACTGCGGTCCACGCTATACAACAGTCCGTGCCCTTCCCTATGACCGGGAGAATACTACGATGTCAGATTTTCCTCTCTGCAGGGAATGTGAAGGCGAATATACTGATCCGCTCAACCGGAGGCATCATGCCCAGCCTGTCTGCTGTCCTAACTGCGGACCGGAACTCTGGCTTTCGGATTCTCAGGGGAAAGTGCTTGCAAAGAATTATGAAGCAATTGCAAAAGCTTCTGATCTTCTCCAGCAGGGTTTTATTCTTTCGGTCAAGGGGTTTGGAGGTTTTCATATTGCCTGCAATGCCCGAAAGGAAGAGCCCGTACAGGAGCTTAGACGGCGGCTGGAGCGCCCGGAGCAGCCTTTTGCGGTCATGGCAAAAGATGTAGCGGTTGTAGAGTCTTTTGCAGAACCCGGGGATTCAGGCAGGAAATGCCTCACATCTGTTCGCCGCCCTATAACCGTGCTCCCCAAAGCAAAGGATTTCAAACTGGCAGAATCAGTTTCTCCTGACCTGCACAACATTGGAGTCATGCTCCCCTATACGGGCACACAGAACCTGCTTTTCAACCTCATGCCGGATTCTGTATACGTTATGACTTCCGCAAACCTTCCGGGAAGGCCCATGGTTGTTGAAAACGAAGAGGCGCTTGAAAAACTCAAAGGGATTGTGGATTTCCACCTGCTGCATAACAGGGTTATTGCAAACAGGAACGATGATACGGTTATCCGGGTTGTGAATGGCCAGAAGGCTTTTATCCGGCGTTCCAGAGGGTTTGTTCCCGAACCTGTAGAGTTGCCTTTTGAAGTCGGGGCGGTGGCAGGAGTGGGGGCTGAAATGAACTCGACAGTAACCCTTGCAAAAGGAAAACTGGCTTACATTTCCCAGTATATCGGAAATACCAGCCATGTGGAGACCTTCATGTATCATTCTGAGGTTTTCTGGCATCTGGTCCGACTCACAGGTATAGATCCTCTCAACTGGGGCTGTGACCTTCACCCTGCTTTTAATACAACCCGTTTTGCAATGAGCATGGGTGGAGATAAAACAGTTCAGGTACAGCACCACTATGCCCATATCCTCGCCCTCATGGCTGACAATTCTCTGTCAGAAGAATCCCGGGTGCTGGGAATTGCCCTTGACGGAGCCGGGTATGGCAGGGACGGCACAGTCTGGGGAGGGGAATTTTTGGGAGCTTCGTATTTCGGATACGAACGCCTCGGACACCTGCTGTCTCAGCCTATGCCCGGGGGAGACCTTGCAGTAAAAACTCCTTCCCGCATGGTTCTTGGTATGCTTTCCGGGAGGCTTGGAACAGCAGAACTGGAAAAACTTCCTCTTTACTTTCCCAGGCGCAGGCAGGAATTTTCTACAGTTTTGCAGCAGCTTCAAAGAAACATAAATGTTACTATGAGCAGCAGCGCAGGGAGAGTGCTGGATGCGGCCGCAGCGCTTCTGGGCATATGCAGAATGAGGACTTATGAGGGAGAGCCGGCAATGAAGCTTGAGTCTGCAGCAAAGAAAAGCATTAACAGGCTAGACCTCCCTCTGGTTTTCAGAACGGAGGAAGAGTCCGGAGCCCCTGTACTTGATACTACTGAGCTCCTGCTGGGGGTTTATGAACTTTCCGGGGGTAAATATTCCCCTGCTGATCTTGCGTTTGCTGTTGAAGAGAACCTTGCAAAAGGAATCTCGGAAATTGCCATATCCCTTGCTAAGAAAAACGGTTTTGAGAAGGTCGGTCTGAGTGGAGGGGTTGCCTACAACGACCATATCACCTCATGCATTGCGGGAACTGTGAAGGAAGCAGGTTTTGAATTTCTCACACACCGCCATGTTCCGTGTGGAGACGGCTGCATTTCCTTTGGGCAGGCTCTAGCAGCCGGGCTTAGAAGAGGTTCCGAAGGAACTCAATGATGTCCGAAGTACTTAGTTCCGCTGGCAGGATTAACTTTCGCCTTTATGATGGTTTCTATCTGGAGTTTACTCATTGAACATACTGAAATTTAATCCGAAAAACAGAAATACAAAATTAAATAAATGATCCATGCTTACATAGGAGTGGGAGCATAAATGGGGTTAGGTAGTATACGGATTAGAGTGGTAACCAGCAGGGATGAAATCCTTGGCCTGGAACAAGACGAGAAGGCAGTACACCTTGCTTTTCGGCCATCGGATAAGGATCTCTTCGGTCTGGTCAAGACCTGTCCCGGAATTGAAATTCTTCAGCTTCCCGCATCTTCCTATGATGGACTTTCCAAATTTATAAAAATGTACCTTGAATCTTCAGGAATTCATCTTGTAAAGGGCGACGTCAGTGGGCACTGGCATGACCTTAATAATTATTTTGTAATACCTTCTTATGTGCTTGAAAAGATTAAGGAACTGGAGGTTCAGGGGAGAACAGAAGAAGAAATAATCAGTGAGATAACAAATCTCCGGAAAATCAGTCCCGATATGGTTCTTCATCTGCTTCATAGTTCTTTTCTTACTGCATACCCCGAAAGGCCCGGACTGAACAACATTCAAACAGATTTTTAAAAAAGTTTTAGATTTTTAAAAAAGTTTT
>JBFHIK010000043.1:0-11673 GCA_041596555.1 Methanosarcina sp. | reverse complement strand
GGCTTCAAGATCTTGATCTACTTTTTCAGATGGAAGATATTTTGTAAGAAATTCATTAGAGTACCAATGCTCAAGATCTATAACCAGTGCATTTTTCATTGTAACCCCCCAACTCGGCAAATTTGTTTACTATCACATCTATGCCTTGATATGCAACGGATCATCCAGAACAGCTTTGTATATTGCTTCATCCACTAATTCGACTTCATGACATGAGTAAAAATATTAATTTTTTAGAGATCCCCTGATTATTCCTGCAATCGAATGCAGCATAATCCCCGTAAACGCCATAAACGTCCCGACTAAAGTTAGCAAAATCATCAAAATAGTTGGCCCGAAATTCAAACTCCCACCAAGATAAAAGGTATGCAGAAAACCGAGGCCCAGATAAATTCCTCCTGTTCCTAAAGCAATACCTGGAATTGTAAAATAATACAGAGGCCTGTTAAACTCCATATCTTTTAGAATTTTTAAAAGAACCATCAATCCATGCCTTATTGGATTCTCCGTTGAACCATCCACATCGTACCTTACCCCTATCTCCACCTCTTTTATCCTCAACCTGGCATTTCCTGCGTCTGCGAGCATCTCACTCTCGATGGCCATCCCATTTGTGTTGAAACGGAAGATGTCTTTGGTGTATCCGGCAAAGGCGCGAAAACCGCTCTGAGAATCGGTTACCTGGATGCCGGAGTTCATGTTCGTGGCTTTGTCCAGGACAGTCTGGCCTACGCGACGGTAGGCAGGAGTGTTTTTGTCGTTTCCGTTGAGGTATCGGCTGCCGTTTACCATGTCTGCAATGCCCTCCAGGATAGGAGCTACGAGCTTCGGGATATCCGCAGGGTCGTGCTGCCCGTCCGAGTCCATGGTAACTATAATATCTGCACCTTCAGCGGCTTCAAAGCCGGTCTTGAGAGCCACGCCTTTTCCCCTGTTGGGGGAGTGTACAATCACTTCGGCACCGACTTTTTCCGCGATCTCGGCTGTGCGGTCAGAGCTGCCGTCGTCTACAACAATCACCCTGTCGACATGCTGTCTCGCAAGCAGGACAATGCTTCCTATGGATACTTCTTCGTTATAGGCTGGAAGGATCAAGGTTATTTTCTGAGGTTCCTTTTTCCTTGAGCAGGAAGTATTCTCCGGCGTGATGTATTGGGAACTGTTGTTCAGAAACAGTTCGCGATTCACTTTAGATGCCTCTATTGGAATAAAGGATTCATTGGAAGAGATACTACTTGTGAGCCTTCTAACTCCCCCCTCACAAAGCTATTCCCTTTTTTATATTACAGACTGTTTATTCATATATTGCTGAGCAATCAGTGACAGGCTGCAGGTAAAATCAAACAATTCTGAATTCAAACTTCCTCTTAAAATTATTGACCGTAACAACTATACCCCATATACATTTTCCAATTTTTACCCCATCAAAAAGAACTCTGGGAACCCCACATAACTTCTTATCAGTTGTATATTTATCAATAATATGTCTCAAAAGGTATTCGTTACTTAATATATGAATATATATAAAGAATTAAGAAATTAGAAGTAGGAATATATGTACTTGAACTTAGATACGTATTTGAACTTAGATACGTATTTGAACTGACAAATCAATATCTTGGAACCTTTTCTGGTATTTTTGATTATTAAGGCTATTAGTCACCTGGCACGAGAATTGTATCTGCAGGATTAATCAAATTCGTACTTTTCATCTTTTTTGACACCAATAATCTCAACATTAAAAACTTTAGTTAATAGTCTACTCCGCAATTGACTACACTTTTTATTTGTTCCTCAAATATTTTCCTTCAATTCTTAGCAAATTATTTTATGACGACCCCTTATCTCTCTAGGGAAAAATTAATGATTATTGCAGTGTTAGGTAAACAACACATATCTGAAATTACTCAAATGAAATTTTTCCCTTCTTCTGGAGTGTTAATCTTGAAAGTAAAGAAAGCAGTTATACCTGCAGCAGGTCTCGGAACCCGTTTCCTGCCTGCCACCAAGTCCATGCCAAAGGAAATGCTCCCGATCATCGACACACCCGTTATCCAGTACGTCGTGGAGGAGGCTATAGCCTCGGGGATCGAGGACATAATCATCATCACTGGGAGGGGCAAGAGGGCCATTGAAGACTACTTCGACGACTCTCCCGAACTGGAGATGCACCTTGCGAAAAAGCACCAGACAGACATGCTGAAGCTGGTGAGGGACATCTCTTCCCTTGTGGATATTCACTACATCCGCCAGAAAGAGCCTAACGGGCTTGGAGACGCAGTCCTCAGGGCAGAGAACCATATCGGAAATGAACCTTTTGCGGTGCTTCTCGGAGATGATATTATCGTTAATGATAAACCCTGCACTGCCCAGCTTATCGAGAACTTTGAAAAATATGGAAGGTCAACCATCGCAGTCGAAGAGGTGCCTTACGAAAAACTGAGCAGTTACGGGATTATAAAGGGCAAGCCTATTGATGATTCCCTCTACGTGCTTGAGGATATAGTGGAAAAACCCTCTCCTGAAGCTGCTCCTTCCAATATCGGGGCAATTGGACGCTACGTCTTCACTCCTGAAATTTTTGACTGCATAAAGGAAGCCGGAGCCGGTGTTGGGAGTGAGATCCAGCTCACGGATGGCATCAGGCTTCTGAACAGGTCTCAGATGATCTATGCCTGCAGGTTCAAAGGAAAAAGGTTTGACACCGGAGATCGGCTTGGGTACGTAAAGTCCATAGTGGACTTTGCCCTTAAGAATGAAAACCTTAGAGATGATGTACTTGAGTATCTGCGGGAAATCATGGCAGTTGAAAAGGCTCCGGCAGAAAATAAAGAATAAAGGTAATAGAAGAATCAGATGATCAAAGAAGTATCAATCAAGATCTATTAAAGAACCAGGTAATCAAAGAAATGTCAAGTAAGATCAGTATATATAAAGCTCGCCAAAAGACTATCTAATAAATGGATAATAAATGGGGGATGTAGTTTCTGCTGATTTTCACCAGCAGATTCCCTCACAATCCACATTTTTCGCTTTAATTACCCGCCTTCCGTCAATAATTATCTTTCCTTTCATATCCTGGAATTCGGAATCGAGATTCCTGAACTCATCCCATTCAGTCATCACCAGACAGGCATCTGCATCTTTAAGCGCATCTGAGACCTTATCAAGGTATTCGATTGTGGGAAAGACGCGCTTCATGTTCTCTGTTGCCATCGGGTCATAAGCCGAAACTCTGGCTCCAAGCCTGAGGAGTTCAGCAATTACAGGAATTGCTCTGGATTCTCTTATGTCGTCTGTTTCATTTTTGAAGGCAAGTCCAAGGACTGCGATCTTTTTGCCCGCAGGGTCCCCTATTTTCCTCTGCAGAATTTCGGTCATAAGAAGGGGCTGTTTTTCATTTACAGCTATTACGGACTCAAGGAGTACAGGAGAGTATCCTATTGCTTTTGCTTTTCCTATGAGGGCTTTTACGTCTTTAGGGAAACATGACCCTCCAAAGCCTGCTCCGGAATTTAAAAACTTTGGGGAAATCCTGAAGTCCTTCCCTACGGCTTCCATGACCTCATATGTATCGATCCCCAGCTTTTTGCAAATATTTCCTATCTCGTTGGCGAAGGATATTTTGGTTGCAAGCAGGGAATTATTTGCATATTTAATCATTTCTGCAGTTGCCGGGCCTGTACGTGTGATCTCACATTCAAAGGTCCTGTAGAGTTCGGAAACCAGATCTCCTGATCTTCTATCGATCGCCCCAACAACTATTTTGTCAGGGTGCATGAAATCCTGGACTGCCTTTCCTTCCCTGAGGAACTCTGGATTCATTGCAACCCCAAAATCTTTTCCGGCAGTCTTTCCTGATGCTTCTTCAAGGACCGGGAGGACAAATTTTTCTGTCGTTTCGGGCACGACGGTACTTTTTACTACCACCACATGGTAGCCTTCTTTCTTTGCCAGGGCTGCGCCGATACTTGCTGCTGCTGCCCGTACTATTGAAAGGTCTATACTCCCATCTTCTGCCGAAGGTGTTCCAACACAGATAAAGGAAATATCCGTTTCATTGACCGCAAATTCATAATCAGTAGTTGCGATGAGTTTTTTTCCTGCATATTTTTGCAAAAGCTCTCCAAGCCCCTCTTCATAGATGGGGGGAATGCCGGCGTTTATCTGCTCCGTTTTTTTCCTGTCAATATCTACACAGATGATCTCGTGTCCTACCTCTGCAAAACAGGCTGCAGTGACTGAACCCACATACCCTGAACCTATAACTGAAACTTTCATAATCTGAACCTCTTTCTCGGGAATTTAAGAGGTAATCAATCCCAAGTCTTATTTATTTTTTGATAGGCTGTATCTCTTTACAATACCTGGTTTTTGAAAATTCCCGTTTTCAGGTTTTCATATACTTATTTTTTTCGTACATGTTTGAATATTTATATAGTTTGACAGTTTATAGGTTTCTATAGTTAGAATTTAGTACATGTTATGACAATACCGCTACTGACAAGTTGGGGGATTTATAGTGCTTTCAATGCTGATGCTGGGTACAGAAGATCTTGTTCTGGGAAATAATTTTCCTGGTTCAGGCATCTGTTTTGTTTACACGGACTTTGGGGTTCCTGAATTCTACCGGATAACGGTTCTGGGCTTAATAGTTCTTCTGGGGATAAAGGAAATGCTTCTGGTTTCCCTAAAAGAAGACTCATTTTCAATAGATTCTATTGATATGGGGGTATACCCACTGTTGATATGTTTTGTTACCAATTTCCTCTTTGCATGCTTAGAAATTATTTTTACAGGGTTATCCCCTTAAACACCCTAATTTTTTTCTTTTCAATATATTTTTCTTCGTTCGTCTGGGAGTTTTTTCTGTTGAAATGGTTCGGAGTAATAATAGGTTACTAATAGGTTATTTTTTTCGTTTGTGAGGCTGAATAAATCTGAATTTACCGTGTTTTTAAATTATACTTATTTTAGTTCAGAATCTTAGTTTCCAAAACTATTTATCTTTGAACTATTTATCTTCTAATCATAATAGTATTTGTTAGTGATCCTATCAGAATAAAAAATTTAAGTTTTAGGTGGCGCTATAATGGGGGGCTCTAGCCGAGGGGGTCGGAGTTGCCTACATCCTGTTGTCAGCTCAGGGGAAATTTAAGGGACGTTTAATCTAACAGTAGGGTTCGGAAAAAGGGACTTAGGAATAATCAGGGTCTATCTGACTGCTTCTCTAATAGATGAAGTAGAAAGATTCACTGATTTATCGAAAGTATCTTGCCTGATCTGTTTTCGGATTTGGCATTTAAAATCGTTTCTTACCTTCCTTTATACCGTTGCCTTCTCGTGATATAAGCTGTCCTTTTCTTCAATTAACGGAATTATGATTGGGGAAACAGTTAGGGAGTGAAAATCTTGAGGGTCATTGTTGATATAGGGCATCCAGCCCACGTTCATTTTTTTAAAAACACTATCTGGAATCTTGAAAAAAAAGGACACCAGGTTATGGTTGTCTCAAGGGATAAAGATGTTGTAATAGAGTTATTAGATGCCTATAAAATCCCGCATACCGTTTTAAGTAAGGTCAAAAAGGGCAAGATTCACCTGTTTGAAGAGTTGTTAAGAAGAGACTATAAACTTTATAATATCGCCCGCCAGTTTAATCCAGACCTCATTATGGGCATTCTTTCTCCTAGTGTTGCCCATGTTGCGTGGGCACTGGGGAAAAAATCCATAATTTTTAATGACACTGAACATGCAGAAATAGCCCAAAAATTGACCTATCCTTTCTGTGATATTATCTGCACTCCTACATCCTTTAAAAAAGATTCCGGAAAAAAGCAGATCAAGTACAGAGGATATCATGAATTGGCATATCTTCATCCAGCTTATTTCTCCCCGAATCCTGAGGTTTTACGGGAACTCGGCGTGGAGGTCGGCGAACCGTTCGTAATTCTGCGCTTTATTTCATGGGGTGCACACCATGATGTAGGACAGCATGGAATTGATAATAAGCTAGCACTTATTAAAGAACTCGAAAAATTCGGGAAGGTTTTCATTTCTTCTGAAGGAAAAATGGCCGAAGAATTTGACCGATACAGAATCCGGGTGCCTTCTGAAAAAATCCATGACCTTCTTTATTATGCCACACTATGCGTGGGTGAAGGAGCAACCATGGCTGTTGAAAGCGCAATTCTTGGAACTCCGTCTATCTATGTTTCCTCCCTTGCGGGAACTATGGGAAACTTTTCGGAACTTGAGGAGAAATACGGTTTGCTCTTCAATTACAGCGATTCGGAAGCTGCCCTGACAAAGGCTGTGGAACTTCTCAAGGACCCTGAACTTAAGAAGACCTGGGCTCACAAGAGAGCTGCCTTACTCAGGGATAAAATTAACGTAACCGAATTCATGGTAGGGCTCATAGAGGGCATTCCTAAAAAAAAGGGTGGGGTTTCCGTATCTGCGGTTTCGGATGAGAGCTATGCATGATTTACTGAAGCAAAACGCAAAAATCTGGGATATTTTTTCCCGAAAAGAAGAATATTTAGCCGAAAAGCTAGATAAACACGGGCGTTTTCTTTTCACTGAGAAAGACCTCAGACACGCCTCTGAGCCGGAGGCCTCCAGATACCTGATAGAACTTGGGATGGAAGTTGAATTCCCGGAAAACAAAACCTTTGCTGTGTGTTTGACTCATGATATGGATGATATTTATCCTCCTCTTTCCCACAGCCTTCTTTCCTCAGCCCACTGCCTGAAAGCTCTGGATTTCCGGGGTTTAGCTGCTCAGTTTCTCTGGAAATCACGAGGGGCTGAGCATTCGCCTTACCTTAACTTTTCCGAAATCATGGATCTTGAGGAGGGGTTTGGGGCAAAGTCTTCTTTTTATTTCCTTGCTAGCAGAGAAGACCCCAAAAGATTCAGATATGATATAGAGGATATAGAAGGCTCTCTGGGAGAGGTTCCCGATAGAGGGTGGGAAGCTGGCCTTCATGGAGGATATTATTCATACGATGACTCTGAAGCGCTAACACGTGAGAAAGAAAGGCTGGAAGCTGTTCTGGGCAAAAAAGTCATAGGTTTTCGTAACCATTATCTCAGGTTCAAAACTCCGGAAACCTGGGAACTGCTTGCAGATGCCGGTTTCAGCTATGATTCAACTTTCGGATACAGTGAATCAATTGGTTTCAGGAACGGTATGTGTCACCCTTTCAGGCCATATAATCTGAAAGAAGACCGGGAGATAGGCATTCTGGAAATCCCACTTACTGTAATGGATGTAGCTCTTTTCAAAACTTCCAGGTCTTTTGAGGAAGCCTGGAGATGCACAAAGGACCTGATAGATACAACAGCAAGGTTAAATGGGGTCATTACCCTGCTGTGGCATAACTTCGTTTTCGGGTGCAGTTTTAGAAAAGACTGGATTAAACTCTATGAAAAGGCTCTGCAGTATTGCTCTGAAAAAGGAGCATGGATGACTAGTGGAGAAGAGATTTACAGGTGGTGGGATAATAAATTCTGATTCGAATGGTAAGTACCTGTTAATAACACCTGCAAGGAATGAAGAGGCAAATCTTCCTGATGTAGCTGGTTCTGTAACAGGGCAGAAGGTAACACCTGCACTATGGCTCATAGTGGACGACGGGAGTACGGATGAAACTCCCCGCATTCTCGAAGGGCTGAAGGCACAATACTCCTGGATTCAGAGCATAAGACTTCCTCCAAGGCCAAGGGATATAACCTTTCACTACAGCTACGTCTGCAAACAGGGATTTGATCATGCACTGGATTACTGTAAGGAAAATGGTATGGAGTATGAATACATCGGTCTTCTTGATGCTGATACCATCCTTGAGGATAACTATTTTGGAAAGTTAATGGGTGAATTTGAAAAAGATTCCTCTCTTGGGATTGCAAGCGGAGGAGTTTACTATGACGTTGGTGGTAAATTATCACGAGAAGTCACAGATAAAAATCTGCCCCGTGGCACAGGAAGGCTCTGGAGAAAATCCTGTTTCCTCGAGACTGAAGGTTATCCGGTAGAGCCCTCTCCGGATTCCATCTCCAATATTAAGGCCCTCCTTCGGGGCTGGAAGCTCAGGCAGTACGTAGATGTAGTTGAAATCCAGACACGAAAGACTAGCGCAGGGGAGGGGCTCTGGAAAGGATATGTAAAAAATGGCTGGATGGCTTATTATGTGGATAAAAATCTGCCTGTAGTTCTGTTAAATACGCTTTATCGTTCTTTGAAGTCTCCCTATTACACAGGAATTGCATACCTCTATGGATATCTCAATTCAACCATTAAGAGGGAGAAAAAGATCCCTGATATGGAAATAAGGGCTTACTACAGAAGTTTAAAACTGGGGATGCTGTTATCCAGAATCTCAGGCTCTTTAAGCCGTAACTCTACAGATGCCTCGCAGGAGGAGCGACAAACACTTTAAATTATTTTATATATTTTCCGTTTGAAGGTGATAATATGAAGATGCTCTTTCTGGACATAGTGTGGCCCCTTTACCTGGCTGATGGTTCGCTTATCCACAGGCATGAGCTTGTAAATAACCTGGCAAAGCTGGACAATGAAATTCATATCTTCACTACTGAAAGCTCTAATTTCTCGCATCCGGATAATATCCGCTGCCATTATATACGCTCTGGAAGCCTTCTTACCCTCACAATCAATTATTTCCGGAGCTCTGGAGGGCTGGTCGGATCCGAAACCTTTGATGTACTGTATACCAGAAATCCGAATTTCGGTTTTCTTGCCGGGCTCTTTTGCAAAAGCAGGTGCAAAAATCTTGTGTATGAATTAAATGGAATCCCAGAGGACGAAAACAACCTTATTAGAAACAGGTGCAATGAAGAAAAATCCTTAAAAGGGGGACAAATGGTAAATTTATCCAGGTTGTTTTCTTCTGCAAAAGCAAAGTTAAAGATTCTTGTTCTAAAAAAAGCTCTTGGATTTTCAGATAAGGTAATCGCAGTAACTCCTGGAATAAAAGCGAACCTTGAGAGTTCTTACAATATTCCCGGAGAAAAAATAACTGTAGTATCCAACGGAGCAAACACTTCCCTGTTCAAACCTCTTGAGCAGGATGCCTGCAGGAAAGAGCTTGGCCTGGAACTGGCAACTCCTTATATTTGTTTCGTGGGTAACCTTGCTCCCTGGCAGGGGGTAGAATATCTGGTTAAGGCAGCTCCTTCTATACTTTCCAGGTCTCCTGGGTGCCGTTTCCTTATTGTCGGCGACGGGGTTATGAAAAATGAGCTTCTCAATCTCTCAAGAGAACTCGGGGTTGTAGACAGGTTTGTTTTTACAGGCGTGGTTCCCTACGACCGCGTACCTGTGTACATCAATGCAAGTGATATCTGTGCTGCTCCCTTTATCCTGGCCAGAAACGCAAAAATAGGGCTCTCCCCTTTGAAACTATACGAGTATATGGCTTGCGGAAAGCCTGTCGTTGCAAGTGCGATTAGCGGGGTTGCCGATGTACTTGAGGCTTCGGGAGGGGGAATTCCTGTTCCTCCAGAAAACCCGGAAGCTCTGGCAGAAGCAATCTCAAAGCTGCTTGAAAATCAGGAATTGAAAACGAAACTGGGCTCAAAAGGTTTAAGTCATGTTACTGAAAATTACAGCTGGTACAGTGTTGCGAAACAGGTAGACGGAGTCTGCAAATCGGGACGTAAAGGCTGAAAGCCTGGAATCCGTCTTTCTATTATTATGATTTACTGAGAATTATTATAATTTATCTAAAATAAGATTTATTGTCTTTACATGGGGCTTAAAATGGACGAAATTGAAGTCAGAGAATTAATGCCATCTGAATACAACGAATGGGATCTGCTTGTTGAAAAAGCTCAACCTGGTACGCTCTTTCACACAAGTGACTGGCTGGGAATCTGCAGGGATGTCCTTTCAAAAAACTTAAAGATTTATGGTTGTTTCAGAAATGGTGAGCTTGTGGGTGGATGCCCCCTTTTCATTAAGAACATTAAAGGTATGCTGAAAATAGGGACTTCAACCTGTAATATGACTGATTATTGCGGGCCCCTTATAAAAGAGGGGGCCAGCTCCAAAGCTAGCAAACGCATGCAGGAGACTCATGACATCCTTGGTGCTCTCATTGAATTCCTCTGCAAGCAGGGGTTCGATAGTATCCATCTCACGCTCGCCCCCGGATTTGAGGATGTAAGGCCTTTCACCTGGAAAGGATGGGATTCCAGTGTGCGTTATACTCATCATTTGAACCTTAAGGAAAACGTAGATGGTAATATCTCAAGGAAAATCCGAAGGGAACTTAAAAGTGCAGAAGAGGCAGGACTCAAAACGAGAATCTCAAATGACCCTGAAACCTATTACCGTCTGCTTTCCCTGGTCTATGAGAAACAGAAACTGGAACCCCCTCTGCCAAGGGAATTCTTTGAAAGGGTATTCAAATTGATCCAGGAGAAAGATATTGGGTACATGTTTGTCTCAGAAACTCCTGAAGGAGAAGCTGTTGCAGCCCATCTGAACCTGTATGGTAAGAAATGCACGGTTACCTGGACTTCAGCCCTGGATCCTGATTTTGGTAGAATGGGGCCCAATGCACTTCTGTATTACAATGAGTTTCTTGACCTGAAGTCCAGAAATCTTGAATATATGAACGTAATGGCAGCAAATATTCCAAGATTTACGGACTTCATCATGGGGTTTTCCCCGGAACTCGTCCCTTACTATACAGTAACCCTGCGCAGCAAAAAGTATTCACTTATGAGAACTTTATACCAAATTACGCATGAAGATGCTGAATAACGGAAAAAACAGGGAAACATTCTTACTGAAATAAATGCTTACTAAATGAAAAAATTTTTACTGAAATGAGTGTTTTCTTAATGAAAGGATAACTTTCTTCCAGAAAACCGGGCTCATTTAAAAAAGCCGATATCGGGATCTTTTCCCGAAATCGGAATTTAATTCCTTTTTATAGAAATCTTTACTCCCTGTTTTTGCAGGCTTATGAAAATTACGCTTTTCTCAAAAATTCTGGTAGAGGCTTTTAAGGCGGTTAACTATACTGGATTTTGTTTTTCGATAAGCAGGTTGACTTCTTCCTTTCAACTCCTATTTCTTACTTTTACCATAAAAGTTGATAACATTTTTTTGAACATCGGATCTTCATGAAGGGTTATTGCATAATAGATAACCGTCATGACCACGGCTGCAAATATTATTATGTAAAAGTTTGTAGAAATTAATTTTATCAGAATTAATGGGATAGAAACGACGAAACCTATTATTGTATATTTTATAAGAATTTCTATGCTGTCTCTCTTGCTAATTCCAGCAAGACCCAGCAGGTATGCATTGTTCCAGAGCCAGAACACAATTCCTGTAAAGCTATACAGGGCAAGAGCGAACTCCGGGCTCCCATAAGTTCCCCCGATGACCAGGGCTACTACTCTTGAGCCCAGTAAGCCCATACTGAACACAAGCCAGACGGTCTGTTTCTCAAATACATTATATAGGGTTGAGATCGGCGAAGAAAGAAAGACTAAGAACATCCATGGCACAAGGATTTTTACATATGTACCTGAAATGTGCCAGCCTTCCCCGAAAGCAAATGTGAAGATTTGCTCTCCGATAAGTATCAGGAGTATCATAGGGAAGATTCCTATTGAGATGAGTTTTTT
>JBFHIK010000042.1:0-11888 GCA_041596555.1 Methanosarcina sp. | reverse complement strand
CTGCCAATTTATTGGCGGGTAGTTGACTCCAGTCTTTTTTTACGATCAGGTACTTCCGGATCTCTTCAATCTCGGGGTCTGCCTCAGAAAAGAACCCCAGCAGCCTTGTCCCGGTCTGGCTGAAAAAAGTCCCTATTACCATGTTCAGTTTCTCAATCCTGTTTTTCTTCTCCATATCATTGAGCAGCTGATGAATAATCATCGAAACCAGAAGGACGTTTATGGGAAGAAAAGCCATGTTGCTCAAAAAAGCCATGAAGATGGTACCCGAATCCCCGAGCATCAGGTATTCTACGGAATACAGGAGTACCGACGATGAGATCAAAGTGATTATAAAGACCCGATAAAGTTTGTGGTTTTTCATGTGGCATATCCCGGTTTATTTTACTGCGTTTGGTATTCCAGAGAAGATCAGGCTGCTTTTCACAGGACCTCATCCTTTGCTTTTCGCTTATTTTACATGAGTGATATAAAAAGAGCATTATTTAAAAATTGTTTAAGATTCTTGTGGGCCTAAAAGTCATGCGGGTCTTAAGGCCAATGAGAACCGAAAATATTTTATTTTCAGGGAATCCGGTTTGTTTATGTTTGTCCAGAGCTGAACCGAATTTTAGAGCTTAAGGATCAATGTTGTCGAAAGTATGTAAAATGTATTAAGTACGGCTTCCCCTATGAAAACTCCCAGCAGACATTTAAGCACGGGGATTCTCAGGCTTGATCCGACATACACTATCAAATCCGTGGGTACAAGTGGAAAAAAACTCCAGCCGACAATTACCGGGAGTTCTTTGTCTGTGAGCCCGTTCCTTATTTTTCGGGTATATTTGCCGTATTTTGTTTCGAAATATGTATCAAAGCCCAGGTATTTTGAGAAATAGTATACTATGGTGGAGGAACTCAGTATCCCTGCCATGTTTACGGCAAAGAGTTCCAGAGGATCGAAGATCAATACCCCTGCCAGGAGGAGGGGAGTTGAGGGGATCATGGTCAGGCCTCGGACAGATAGAAGCAGGAAATAGATGCCTAGAGCTATGTAATGATATTGATTGGAGATTTCTTCCAGGAAAAGGATGTTTATTACATCCGGGAAGAGGAGGTATGCTGTTACTCCCCCTGTGATAAGGAGCAGCCAGAGGTAAAAAGCGAGCTTCTTCGAGTTCATTTCTCGCCACTCACTCCCTGCCCTGATCAGCTGACGGTTTTATATCCTTATGAAAAGCATCTTCCCTTTTTTCATTGATCCCGTGTGCCTTTCTGGTGCTTACATAGACAAGATCGGTATACTTATTTATCCCGTAGAGCGTGTAGGTGGAATTGTCCCCCGGCTCCTGAATATCATAAGTGACCATCAACAACTCGTCTTTTTTATTTGAAGTGCCATAATGGTTCTCGAAAAGCTCTATAAAGTCGTCTTCCGGGCTTAAGGAAACGTTGAAGTATTCCTGCGCAAATTCTTCTTTTGTGTAAGTCTGAAGCTTAAATTCATCAGGATCGGCCCCGCTGTGCTTTACAAGTGAATTGACATGCTTTGTCAGGAAAAACGGGTGTGAAACGACTAAAATACCTGATACAAAAATGAGCAGAGAAAGTGTCAATAAGGTATAAAGGGTTATTTTCAGGTATTTTTTCATTTTTCGTTCCATTAACCTGAATTAGTTTTGTAACCATTATAAGTATAATCCTTATGAAAAAATCTGATGGATCCTTATGAAAAAAATCTGATGGATCCTTATGAAAAAATCTGATGGATCCTTATGAAAAAATCTGATGGATCCTTATGAAAAAAATCTGATGATTAAAACTCATGCACGCGAACTTTTTTATATTCCCCACTTTTCTTTTTTCATTTATCCACTGTCTTTTTTATTAATCTTCTTTTTATTCCTACCATTTCGATTAATTCCTGCGGAAAGTTATTAATATTTTTACAATGAATAATTATTATTATAATCAATTACATAAAGAAGTAGGAAGTCACTTGCCGCCAGTAAAGATCAGGAAAGGTTGTTATGTCCATATATTTCGATCAGCGTAATTTCAGACAGGGTGATCCCATAAGTCCTCAGAACACTCTTCCGGATTATTCACCCGTCCTATCCTTTTCCCGGACAGTGGCCGGAGTAAAGCTTTTTCTCGATATGGACGGAGTCCTCACTGATTTCACTGGAGCCTGCGAAAAGCTCGGCGAACACATGATGGTCTGGTACAGCGTCGATAAGGAACGTTTCTGGAAACGTGTCTCAGCTGCTGGCACAGGGTTCTGGGCGGAAATGCCCTGGATGGCAGGGGGAAAGGAACTTCATAGCTTCCTTAAAAGCTCCGGCTTTTCTCCGACAATTCTTTCTGCACTTCCTAATCCTGACCGCAAGGCTGCTTTAGCTTATGCCCGGAAGGGAAAAATAATGTGGCTCAGGAAGGAACTCGGAACCCCCTATGCAGAAGAAGCAATTCTCTGTTTCCGCCCGGAAAAGGCACTCCATTCAGGGGTTTCAAGAGTCCTTATTGATGACAACTCCGACAATATAAGTGAATGGGAAGACGCAGGAGGAATCGGGATCCTGCATAAAAATACGAACCGGACAATCAGGTGCTTGAGCAAAAATATTGAACTCGAGAAAAGATTCTGATTATTTAAATTGTTACTTTTCCCCGGTTCTTATCCTCTTATTCTTTTTTCAGGCTAGACTGCAGACTTTCCGGGATTTTACTTCCGCCTTATAGAAAAAGCAGCTTATTGGAAACATCTGTTGCTTTAAGCGTAGGCAGGCGGAAGCACCATAAGCAAACACACAATTAATTTATTTTAACCTGCTTATCCGGATAACAAACCTTAGCTTCCGATTAATAACCTTTAACTTCTTGAGACTATTTTTGAGAATTTGTTCTTATCCTGGTCGCTTACAGTTATTAGTAAAATAATATGAATTAAATAATAAAGCTGTATTTTGTATATTGTTTGTGCTCCCGCCAACTCCTTACACACAACTCTTCACACGTAATTTTTGACACTTTAATCACATCAAACAGGTCTTTCATCCTGGCGGGGGTTCATCCTCCCTTATTCACCCCTTTTTCCCTCGTTTATCGGCCGCAGGAAGGAAAAAAATTCAGGTTTATAAATGGTGCTTTCCTGATTTTCAAAAAAACTTAAAAAGGAAGAGGATTTCGGTCCCCTGTTTTCAAAAAAATTTCCTCTTCCTTTCAGTTAACTTTCTTAGTTCTGCCTCCTCAGAAGTAAAAACGCAATCCCCAGGAACCCGCTAAAAGTGAAAAGGGCTCCGAATCCGGGTGTACTTGCTTCTGCACTTTCTTTTGCAACTTTGTCTTCTACCAGCCCTTCATATACCTGTGATTCTTCAGTTTCCATGTCGCTTTCATAACGAGAAGCTGGGGACGACTGGGTAATGCCACTTAAAGGAGCATTCATCTCGTCTTTTGTAGCTAACTCTTCCACAGGCATTTCAGGGGCCGTTTCTTCGCCATCGTCGGCTCCCGGACTTGAGAATTCAGGCACCTCCACAAAGAGAGAGGTGTAGGGTGTCACAAATTCAAATTCAAGGGCAAGGTCCGTTATTGCAGATACCAGAGGTTCAGTTTCTCCTTCCACTTCAATCCTGTCCAGCAGGGATTCGATTGTGGTATATGCCCAGAGCCTGGGAATAAAGGCATTTTCCCCTTTCGGGCTTACAGTAAACTCTTTTGAGAAAATTCGAGGCCCGGTCCTGGTACTGGCCGAAACATCCGCCTTGATTTTCCCGGTTTCATAGCTGTATTTCCCGAGGACAATGGCATCAGAACCTGCAAAGAGGTTCTTCTCCCCGGTGTTTACAAGTTCAGTGACTCCCCCGCTATAAGAGAAGGTCATGTCCGTGACCAGAGGGGTTGAAATCGTTTTATAGAAGCCCCCTATTTCCTCAGAAGCGTTGTCATCCGGAGAGAACCTCTCCGCAGTCCCGTAGTTTTCCAGGCTCATAGCCCTCAGGAAACTATAGTTATTTTCGTCTTCAATCCCGAAGGCAATGGAAAAGATAGCCACCTGCGCAGTGTTGGCATCTTTAATGTTCTGGCGGATTGCGTAAGGGGAAACAACGCCTTCAGTTGGTTCTCCATCTGTAAGGAAAACAATTATCGGCACTCTCCCGCTCTCAGGGTTGAACATCCCGAGAGCCGTAAGCAGGGCTTCGTTTATGTTTGTGCCGCCGTTTGCCTCAAGGCTGTTTACAAAGTCGAGAGCTCCAGCTTTTTGCTCCTGGTTTGCTTCCATGAGGGTTCCCGAATAGCTCTGTATCGTACTGTCGAAGAAAATGATATTGAAATGGTCTCCAGGCGGCAGGTCCTCAATAATGTTGCCGAAAGCATCCTTTACCTGCTCGAGCTTGTATCCCTGCATAGAGCCGGACTTATCTAGGACAAAGATAATTTCCTTGCTCATGGCTGAGGTCCCGAGTTCTTCTTCGCTTGGGGAAAAGATGTGCATCATATACCCCTGACCCTCATTTTCGTAAAATAGCATGTTCCCGTTTAAAGGAGGGTTTGCCGTTTCAAACAATACCCTGAATTCCGAGGCAGGCAGCGAGTCAGCCTCATATCGTACCTGACCCCTGTTTGAGGAAAGGTACTCAACATCAGCTTCCGGGAGAGCAGGAGCTTCCAGGCGGATGAGCTGGTTGGCAGAATTTATGTTTACAGTTACCGAGAGATCGGATACTGGCTTGTTGCTGTCAAGGAACTGCACGAGTTCGTATTCCCCGAGAGTTTTCTTAAGCGCCTGTTCATAGGTCAGCTTCACGATGATGCTCTGCCCGGGTTCAAAGCTAAGGGCATAGGCAAAAAGGTTTTCATCCTTTGTTTCGAGAAGGCCTGCTGTCCTTCCCCCCGATGCGGCAGACTCAAATTTTTCGGATGCCTCTTTCTTTGGAAGTACGTCAGCCCTATACTCTTTTCCATCAATAATCAGGGAAAAACCCGAAATGAAAGCCTCTTCAGGAATCATAAAACTGAACTGGTCTTCAACAGCCATATCAGCCGGGTTGTTGAGCTTTTCTTCCACGGTGGTAATAGCATACCCGTTGTTCACATCCGTACTGAGTTTCAGGTACTCTGCAACAGGGCTGGCTGCCCCCATCTGGATTGATGCCAGCAAAACCAGGCAGATAATAAGAACTTTCCTTATACAAAACCCCCCTTTAATTAATCCGAGATTCATGAAAATTTTTTTGACTTTTCTTATGCAAGAAGTCAGGAAATAATTCGGCAAAATACTTGTTACCGATATGTATGAAGATACGTCACTGTTTTATTTATATTTGACTTTAGCTGCGGATTATTTCGAAGTTATGCAGGAAACTTGTGTAATGCGTAAGAAAGAAAAAGTTCCTCTAAATGAGGTTTTAGAAAAGGTAACAGGTACACCATCAGTGCAAATTCTAAAACATATATAAAATGATAAATTAGTGAAGTTATAAACGTGCCTGAGTTTCTCTATAAGTTAATAGCTCTGCATTCACGCAACCTCCACGAAATTAATAGGAGTAGTGAAGAATTAAAAAACTACTTCTTTTTAATCAATTTTTAGGGGTCTGTTAATAAGGCCCATAAAAATACTTTTTAGTAAATACTTTTTAGTAAACACTTTTTAGTAAATGCTTACTCCTTTTACTGAGGGCAGGCTAAGGATATCGTCAACAAGGTCTCCGGGGACTTTGTGGTCGGTAACGATGGTTAGTCTTGGACTGTCCGTAAAGTATGGGTCATCTGAGACGGCCTGGCGGATGCTTACATTGTGTCTGGAAATCAGGCCTGCAACTTCTGCAAGGATGCCAACATGGGCGGCGTCTTCGGGGATGATGATGATTACCCCGAGCCCAAGAGCAGGGGCAACGTCTCTGAGAAAAGGGATTGAATGAACATTTTTGAATATAGTGCTCAGGAGTTCGTCAGAGATGATGGTCTTTGTGGTCGCGTCAACTACCCTTCTGTCAACCCCTACCTCCTTTGCAAGTTGAGTATGTGCGATCTCAATAGATCCGGAAGTTACTTTTCCTTCCTCGTTAACCTGGAACCCGCGTTCAAAAATTAGTTTAAGCACTTTTGCCTGCGCAGGATATTTTTCAAACTTTTTGAGTAATGTTTGCCACATATAAATTTAAGTTTAAAATGAGTTCCCTGATATATACTTTACTGATTGTTGCACACCTGGACCCAAAAAGAACCCGGGGAAAGATTTTAGACCCATTTTTTGAGTTTTACGAGCCTTATTAAAATTAACCTTTGCCTGCGTTAGTTTGATGTACCTGCAGGACAGGAACCTGTATATGGAAGACCCCGGTTCAGGCAGCAAACAAAAACCTGAAAAAACAAAGTATCAGCTTATTCTTATTGCCGCCCTCAAAAAAGAAATTGAATTAGCTCGTAAACTTGACCCTGAAAAGCTTGCAGCTGAAATCGAAAAAACAGGTTTTTCCTGCCAGCTCTGCGGAAAGTGCTGCAAACGGGCTTTTGGGGACAACCGGGTAGTGTTAACTCCTCCGGAGATTGAGAAAATCCAGAAACATACAGGGCTTTCAAAACTTGAGGTTGCCGGACCTCTTGTCCCTGAAGCCTGCCAGCCCGAAGAAACCGAAAACGAAGAAGAAGACAGAGACAAAGAAAGCTCTTCCGTGCAACCAGAAATATCAGAACCAGATGAAGAAGCGGTCTTAGAATCCCCTCAGCTGTTTGAGCTCCCAGAGGAGGATATTGACTCCGAGGGCAATATCCATACCTACGGCTGGATGCTCAGGCGGAAAAAAAACGGAGACTGCGTTTTCCTCGAAAAGGACACAAACCGGTGCAGGATTTATCCCGTGCGCCCGATGCTCTGCAGCACCTATCCTTTTTACATTGAAGGGCTTAAACTGTACACATGCGAATGTGAAGGGCTTGGGGACCACATCTCTGCGGAAGAGAGCCGAAAACTCGCAGAGACCCTGCTTTCCAGATATATCTCAGAACTTGAAGATACGCTTGCCATGTATGAAAAATACGAGGATTTTGAAAGAGGGAAAGAAGGTCTGGATATTGCAAGAGATTATCTGGAAAAAGACATGTGCATATATATAGTCCATGATAGCAGAGGAATTACAAAAATCATCGATTGAGGCACGGAATTTCTGACTGCCTTAACTGGCTACATTAACTAGCTACCTTAATTTATCGTGAACTGTAGAATAGGTGGGGTCAGTAAAACTCTTTTGAAATAATTTATTATTCGTGCCCTGAACCTTATTTCTTTTCTTAACCATCAATTAAATTTATTAATTAGAAAGCGCCAGTTATTCCCCATGACCGGAATGTCTGGTAGTGACAATCGCCCGATGACCGTTTCGGAGAAGATCTTTTCGAAGGCCTCCAGAACTCCCGTGAAAGCCGGGGATTTCGTACTGGCAAACATAGACCTGGCAATGACCCACGACATCACAGGTCCGCTGGCAATCCAGGGCTTTTACGAAATCATGAAAGATGAAGAAGAAAAAAAAGTATGGGACCCCAGTAAAATCGTAATCATATTTGATCACCAGGTCCCTGCAGACTCAATTAATGCCGCACAAAACCATATCATGCTCAGGAAGTTTGCGAAAGAGCAGGGCATTTTAAATTATGATGTGTATGAAGGGGTCTGCCACCAGGTTCTGCCCGAAAAAGGGCATGTACTGCCCGGAGACCTGGTTGTTGGTTCTGACTCCCATACCTGTGCATACGGGTCTTTAGGGGCATTTTCTACAGGTATAGGGTCTACTGACATGGCAGCCGTTTTTGCCACAGGCAAACTCTGGTTCAGGGTTCCTGAAACCTTCCGTTTTGAAGTCGAAGGTAAACTGCCAAAGCACGTTTACTCAAAAGACCTTATCCTGCATCTTATAGGAGATGTAGGGGTAGAAGGTGCCAGGTATATGGCAGCCGAGTTTGCAGGTTCGACAATCCGCTCCCTCTCAATCCCTGAGCGCATGACCATGTCCAACATGGCAATCGAAATGGGAGGAAAGGCAGGAATCATTGAAGCCGATGAGGTTACCGAAGCATACCTTAAAGAGCGGGTTCCAGGCTACAAACTTGATCCTTACTGGAAGTCCGATGAAGACGCTAAATACGCGGATTTCAGGCATTATGATGTATCCGACCTTGAACCTCAGATAGCCTGCCCCCACAATGTCGATAACGTAAAGCCGGTAACTGAAGTAGAAGGCACGAAAATTGACCAGATCTTTATGGGCTCCTGCACTAACGGCAGGTTCGAAGACATCAAGATCATGGCAGATATCATGGGCGACGAACAGGTTGCAAAAGGTGTGCGTCTCCTTGTTGTACCCGCTTCAAGGACAGAATACATGAAACTGTTAAAAGCCGGGTATATTGAAAAACTCATGAACGCCGGCGCAATCGTAGAATCCCCCTGCTGTGGACCATGTATGGGCGGCTCTTTCGGTCTTCTCGGCCCGGGAGAAGTTGGCCTTGCAACCTCCAACCGCAACTTCAAGGGCAGAGAAGGAAGTGCAGAGTCGTTTGTTTACCTTTCTTCCCCTGCAACAGCAGGAGCATCCGCCCTCACAGGAGAAATTACCGACCCCAGGAAGGTTTGAAAAACCCTCCTGTATTTACTTCTTTTGAGTGTTCCATAACTTATAATTAATCTTAAACAGGTGTTAGAATGCCGGAGGCTGACTTATCCATTTTAAACAGGGTGTATGAGATCATCCTGGACCGAAAAGAGAACTATGACGAAAATTCATATGTCTGTAAACTTTTGAACCATCGCAAAGGCATGAATAAAATCCTTGAGAAAGTGGGTGAAGAATCCATTGAAACCATACTTGCAGTCAGGAACGAAGACCATAAAGAAATTGTCTCGGAGAGTTCAGACCTGATTTTCCATCTGCTGGTAATGCTTGCCGCAAACAACGTTACCCTTGATGAAATTGCAGGTGAGCTAAGTGCCAGGCACGAAGAAATGAAAAGAGACTGAATAATGATATTTAAAAAATCATAACGTATGAACAGAGACCAAATATAGAGGCAAAATAAGAGCTTAAAGTCAAAATAAGAGCTTAAAGTCAAAATAAGAGCTGAAGAAGCTAAGAAGAAATTTTAAAAGAGGTGGAGGGGTTTGAAGACCCGGGACTTCTGTCCTCCGGTCTGGCATGCCCTTAACAGAACTGCAGTTTCAATACACTGCCAGCTCGTTCAGCACATCGGTTTTTGACAGGGTTCCTTTGGGAACTCCGTTGATTGTTACAATAAGCCTTCCCACATTATATTTATGGAAGAGTTTTACCACATCATAGAGCTGCATGTCCCCATCAACAGTTATCAGCTCTTTTGTCATTATGTCCTTGACCTTTACATTGGGTTTTCCCTGGGCAATGGCATGTGCAATATCAGTATAGGTAATTATCCCTACGATTTTCCCTTTGTCTTCCACAGGGGCTCCGTGTACGTTATTCCTAATAAAAAGCCTTGTTGCTTCCTGAATACTGGCATTAAAGTTCACAAGCAGCGGAGGATATTTCATATAATGTTTGACGTGTTTTTTAGGCAGGGAGATCATTTCTGTAATGTTAAAAAGGATTGAGTTATTGGTATCGTCCCTTCCTGTAACTTCTCCACGGACTATGAGGCGGTTTACTGGTGTTGGACCTACCTGAAGCTTATCGTCCATTACAAAGTCCTTGATCGTTCCTATCACCCTTATAACCCCGTTGCAGGCATCGGGATTCCGGACGGTCGTAAAGCTGATTTCTGCAGCTGTTGCCCCATTAACGATTACATTATTCCTGTAGAGAGGGACGACTGATTCGTTTTTCAACTGCTGGATGCGTAAAGAATCATATGCTGCCCCTGTTGGTTTATACCCTCCCTTTGGCCCGGGTACACCTTCAACCAGTCCGAGGGCCTTTAATAATTGCATCTGGTTACGGACTGTCCCGGGGTTTCTCTGGATAACTTCAGCAATTTCTTCCCCTTTAATTGCCCGGTCTTTTTGCCGCTGAAGGTTGATTAATGTAATTATAATATCTTTTTGAATCGGAGTGAGTTCCATAATACCACCATCAATTTCATATACCTTGCATCAGGATGAGGTATAATATCTATACATCAAGAATAGTGCATCATTTAATTTACCATAATTAATGATTATAAATTATTAATACAAATTACAATTACAAATATAAATAAAGTCCGGTTCAGGTAAAAAGTGCAGCTTGTTTCATGCCTTTATTTAATTTATTCTAATAGATTATAATTAAAACTCCTGATTGAATTATATTATTTTGATTACTTCATGCAATAGACAAAATAAAATTAAATAGTAATCTTACAGTTATCAAATATTGCTCCAAATCAATCTTAAGAAAGCAAATAAGAATACTTCAAGCTTGTTAAGAATAATCCCAACTTATATAAAATGTTGAATATTGCGGTATTTTAAGACCAGAGCTTAATTATTTTCCCGGGCAATTTTTCCGGTATTATAAGTTTTGGGCAGAAAAAACAGAACTGAAGCGGTTCAGAGAATCCGGACCATAAAAGCAAAGAAAATCCGCTCAGGGACTTTTGCGAAACTTTTGCTTACGGACTTTAGATTTTTCTGTTAAACTTCTTCACTCAGAAAAACTATTATATAAATAAAAAGAGCCCCCAGAGGGGTAGATAATTATGATCTTTGAGAAAATTCACACAGTTCCTACTTCAGATGAGTTAACTAATAAAGCTTTTAAACGGGCAGCAAGAGCTATGTCCGGGAAAACTATTGAGGGGAGGGACAGCCGGCTCAGAGCCAACGAGTCCATGGTACTGACGGCTGCAAACATTTTCACTGATAACCTTGCAAATATAGTCAGGCGTTTTCCAAGTTTTGAACAGTTGCCTACATTCTATTATGAATTGACCGATGTCCTTGTAGGCATCGAAAAGCTCAAGATGTCTCTGGCATCCGTTGACTGGGCAAGCAGGAAAATACATGAAGTTGCAAGAAGCTATGTTGGAAAAATCCGGGATGCCGATCTTCCCGAGCCTGTCCGAAAAGAAGCCTTCGGAAGGATTGCATCTATTGTAAAGTCCATCAATAAGGACCTTCTCTTCCTGAATGAAGCCCGAAACATTCTCAGAAAACTCCCTGATGTCCATGACGAGCCAACGATTGTCATCGCTGGCTATCCCAATGTGGGGAAGTCAAGTTTTGTTTCAAAGATTACAGGTGCAACCCCTGAAATTGCCGCATATCCTTTCACAACAAAAGGAGTAGCCATAGGTCACTTCATACGGAACGACATCCGTTATCAGGTTATGGACACCCCGGGTCTCCTTGACCGCCCCATGGCCGAGAGAAACAATATTGAAAGGCAGGCAATTACCGCAATCCGCTTCCTGGATGCAGTTGTAATGTTCATGATTGACCCGAGTGAGAGCTGCGGATATGAAATTGAGGACCAGAAACGCCTGCTTGCTGAAATTCGGGAAAACTTTGACCTTCCCCTGCTTGTGGTTGCTAACAAAGCTGACAGGCCGGAGTTCAGGAATATGGATGAGGTCGAGCTGAACATGTCTACAATTACCGGAGAAGGAATCGAAGAGGTAATGGAAAAGCTTCTGGAGATGATTGAAGAAAAGCGCCTTCAGTCTTTAGAAGAGGCATCCTCAGATGAGCCGGATGAGGAATTAACTCTCAGATGAGCCGGATGAGGAATTAACTCTCAGATGAGCCGGATGAGGAATTAACTCTCTGATTCCTTATCTCCTGCTTTCGGCAGGTCGACATAAAAATCTATTTATTTTTTTCTCCTGATATCGTTTTTTTTTCCGAACTTTTAAAAGGAACTAATAGGGTGAGAATTATTTCAGGTTGTTTTCCT
>JBFHIK010000041.1:0-12002 GCA_041596555.1 Methanosarcina sp. | reverse complement strand
GGTCATGAAAAGGGTCATGAAAAAGGTCCAGAGACAAGGCTGCAAGGAAGACAGGCTTCCAGCGAGGCTGAAAAAGCTTCCCTTAGACTTGAGTCCAGGCTGAAAAAAGATCCTGTAGAAGAAGCCAAAGAAAACCCGATTATATATGCAAAGGCACAGCCAAAGGCTCCGGAAAAACCAAAAACCCAGGAGAAAGTAATCTCCAGAGATAAACATACCACAATCTTTGCAGCCTTTGATGAAGCAGAAAAGAAAAATATATATCCTTCCGGCAGGGAAGAAAAACCAGGAAAAGCAACTGAAAAAAGGGAAAAAATGGACAAACGTAAAAAACTTGATGAAGTAATGGAAATAGACCTTCCCGATAATTACGAAGATGAGTTCTGGAGTTAAAAAATTCCTCTGTTGAGGAAAGAGATAACCTTGACTAACTCAAAATTAACTTATAAGAGTAGAATTATAGGGTAACTCCAGCTAAACGTTTCCAGGCAGGCCTGCAGAACCTGTCTGATGAATATCCTCCCGGGATTGCGGCTTGATTCCGGGCTTTATCCCTTCTGATATTTTTCGTTTATGTTATTTGATTTTAATTTCTATGTTAAAAGCAAGTCATGTTATTCGAGTTTATTTTCTATGTTAAAAACAAAAACAGGAATATGATGATTGAGGATGGACCGCCAGACATACCAGAAGATATACAGTTCACTGAATAACTTTGGAGACGTTTTTCGCCTTTCAGAGGAATATTCCAGACCTGCAGGCATGCTTGCTACCATTCTTAACCAGAAAATAGTGAAAATGACAAGGTTCAAGCACAGGAGAATCTATTCCAGAGAAAAGGAACTCTTTTCGAGGTGGGAGAAGGGAAGGTCTATTCTTGAACTTGCAGAGTATACATTTTTCCCTCCGACCCTCATGGCTTCCCTGATCCTCAAGAACTGTGACATGTCCCGAAAAAGTATAAACTGGCTCTTCAAGCACCTCGACTGCATCGAAAACCGCCGCCTGAGAAAAGAGATTAGAAAAGCCCTTGATGCAGACTATTTCTTTTCTCCCCGCGCCCATGAGATGCAGTGCAAAAAAGGCGAAATGGGAGAGGGAATAATCCAAAAATGGCTTGACGACAGGAATATTTCCTACTGCACCGAAGCTGAAATCAGAGCTCAGGGAGACGGCAAGACCCCCGATTTTGTCCTTTCTGACCCTATCTGCATAGAGGACCATATGGTCAGGTGGATTGAGAGCAAAGCCCTCTTCGGGGATGAATTAGAGCATAAACATTACGCAAAGAAACAGTTCGGGGAGTATGCCAATATTTTCGGAGAAGGCATGGTTGTCTACTGGTATGGTTACCTGGAAGACCTTCCATCCGAAGGCGAAGGTTACCTTGTAAAGGACCACAGCTTTTTTGAGGAATATAAAGAGCAGACTGACGAACTGTTCAACTACCTTGTGTACTGGTGATAAATCAGGAACCACCTGTGTTTCCGTTTTTTTACCTTATTTCTTTTTTACCTTAGTCCGTTATTACCTATTTCTGTTTTTTTACCTGTTTCCGTTTTTTACCTGTTTCCGTTATTGCCTGTTTCCATTTTTCCTGCAGGAAGAACTTTTCAAAGCCTGGTAATTGAGGACATGTTGGTAAGGGGGTCCTTTTCTACCTGGAAGACATGGTCTGCCGAATCGATGAGAGAATCGTCATGTGAGACCACTATGATCTGGCCGACTCCGATGCTGCGCATCATGTCTATGAGTTTCAAAAGCTGCTGGATGTGCCCGCGGTCCAGGAAAACTGTGGGTTCATCAAGGATCATAGGGGGAAGCCCTTCTGCCCTATCTCCGGCAAAACCAAGAGCAAGGAGCCTGTAAATGGCACAGCGCAGGACAAGGTTGAAGATCGCACGCTCGCCTCCGCTGAGGAGTTTGGGCTCGAGGGGGGTGCCGTCTTTTCTGTAGACGGTCAGATTGTACTCGGGGTCAAGCTCGATATGGGAATAAGCATTGTTTGTGTACATGAAGCTAAACATCTCATTTAAGAGGACGGAAAGGGCACCTATGTTCCTTGCCCGCATATCGGCCCGGACGCGCAGATAGGTGTTTTCAAGCTCTTCGGCATTGCTGTATACGGCTTCAAGGTACAGCCGCCTGTTTTCAAGAGCCCTCAGTTCTTCCTGGAGTTCCCTGAGGCGTTTTAAGCTGTTTTCAGTCATGCCGATTTCTTTAAGAAGGGCATCTTTTTCGGCAGTTGTTTCCCGGATTTTCTCTGTAATATTTGCCTGCGCCTGTTCAAACTGAGCGCTCTTCTCCTGGAGTTCTTCAAGCCTGTTTCCTTCCAGTTTTTCTTTCAGCTGCCTTATCTTATCACTGCGTTCAAGGATATCGCGGTCAAAGAAACCCACCTTTTCTGCCAGGTTCCTTATGGCAGTCTCAAGCTCGGAGATTTTATGTTTGAGATTATCCATGCGGAGCAGGTTAGCCTGGAGCTTTTTTGCCTGCCCGAGAAGATTTTCACTTTCGGAGTGGACTCTTTTTGCTTCGTCTTCCTTTTTCCGCATAGCTTCAAGGGCAAGTTCAAGAGCTTTGAGTTTTTCTTTAGACAGGGCTTCCTTTCCTGCAAATGCCTTTAATTTTTCACTGAGCTCTCCAAGCCTCTGCCCGTAATTTTCAATCAGCGCAAGAGAGGTCCGGATATTTCCGTTTAGGGCTTCAATTTCAGAGGCGTTTTCGGCAAGCTTTCTTTCAAAGGCTTTTGCTTCACGGAGAGCCTTTTCACCTTCATTGTGCGCTTTTTGAGCTTTTTCTTCCTGATCTTGCAGAACTTTCATGTCCGAAAGGAGCTGACTCATTGCGGCTTCAAGTTCCTGTTTTCGCTTATCAAGGCTCTCAAGCTTCAGGGAGTCCTCATCTATCCGGGCTCTGTGGGTCTCTATCAGTTTCCCGGAAGCTTTTGCCTTTTCCAGGAGCTTTTCGATTTCAATATCGTAATCAGAGATTCGCTTCTCCAGTTTCTTGGCGTCCTTAAGCCGGGTGAGTTTCTTTTCAAGTTCCGCGTTCTGGAGCTTTATCTCCGTAAGTTCCGAGGAGAGTTTTTCTTTTTTCTCTTCGCATTCTTCTGTTGTACATGCGATTTCTGAACCTTTAAGTTCCTGCCCGCAGGTGGGACACTTTCCCTCGGCAAGCAGTTCCCGGTTTTTACGGAGGCTGTTTTCAAGTTCCCTTAAAGTAGCCTCAAGCTCTTTTTCCCGCCCATGCAGCCTGTTTTTGTTTTCCAGCAGAAGCTCGCTGAAATCTTCCAGGTTTTCGAGCTGGTCTCCGGTAAAGCCGAGCCCCTTCAGCCCCTCAAAAACTTCGGATTTCTGCTCCTGGATCTCCAGTACTGCTTTTGAGTTATTCCTGATTTCCTCTTCAAGAACCTCAATTTCCGTACTGCCCTTTCGGACTGCAGCCCTGGAGTTTTGCAGTTCCTTTTCAAGCTCAACTAAGTTCAGATTGCCGGTTTCTTTTTCTTTAAGGGCAAAGCCAAGTTTTGTCGAAACCTCATTTTTCCGGTCTCTAAGAAGGCTTTCCTTTTCTTCAAGTCCCTTTATGAATGAAATAATTTCATCAGCAGCCCCGGAACCTGCTTTAAAGCCTGCTTTTTCTTTCAGCCCTTTGTTTTCCTCTTCAAGCTTCCTTATATTTACCCTGTGCCCTTCAATTTCCTTATTTGCAGCCCCGATACTTGCCCTGCACTCAATCAGGGTGCGTTCAGCCTCAGCTTTCTCTTTTTCAAGCTCGCTTAATGCCTGCACGCCGGTTTCTTCTTCTTTCAGGAGAAGGGCAAGTTCTTTTGATGCGGCATTTACCTTTTCTCTGGCAGCAGCTTCCTCTTTTTCCTTGCCCAGAAGCAGAGCTTCAATTTCGAGATCTCCAAAACCGTATTCTTCTCTCAAACCGGCATTTTCTTCTCCGAGTTCGAGCAAAACGCGCCTCTGCCCCCGCACTTCCCCGGAAAAAGTTTCTTTTTCCTTAAAACAGCCAGCCTTATCCTCCTGAGTCTTATGGATAGCCTGTTTCAAAGCCTCAATTTCCTGCAGGCGTTCCCTGTAGTCTGCAATCCTGAGGTCGAGTTCTCCTTTACGGGCTGCTGCAAACTCTTTTTTGTCATTAAGATCGTTTAAGATAGAATCAGTTTCTTTCACTTTTTGCCTGAGCCTGTTAAGGGCTGCAACGGGTTCAGTGCTTTCAAGCCCTTCGATTTCGGCTTTCACGCCGGAAAAGCTGTTTTTTGCATCCCTCTCAAGCCTTCTGACAGCCGTTTTCGCATAGCCTGCCCTTTCGCGGTACTCCTCAAGCTTTCCGAGCTGCAGCAGGTCGTCAATCATGCGCTGCCTGTCCTTTGGCTTTGCATTGATAAGCACGTCAATTTCCCCCTGCCGGATATACGCGCAGTTCCTGTAGGCTTCTTCATCCATATTCAGGAGGGAACAGACCTCTTCATAGGTGCGGGTTGCCTGGTCGACAATATTTTCCCCGTCAGCATAGAGCACGCACTTTGAGCTTGAAGCATTTTCAGTTTTCGAAGAGTACCTGAAAGCCTGCTCAATAAGATATTCCCGCCCGAGATGTTCAAAGCCAAGGTTGATTTTTGCATTCTCAGCTCCTTTGAAGATCATGTCCGCAAGCACAAAGTCCTTTGAAAGGATCTTGCTCCCGAAAAGCCCCATGAAGCAGGCTTCGAGCAGGCTTGATTTCCCACTCCCGTTTACCCCGGAAATGACTGTCACGCCGTCTTCGAAAGTGAAGTCCAGCTTTTTGTAGCTCCGGATATTTTCTATGTACAGGTTTTTCAGCTTCACAGGTAATCACCAAGGTTATACTGTTTGGGCACAGCAGGCTTTTCTTTTCCTTTTCTATGGCTTTGTTTTACCGGTTTTCCGGCTCTCTCCGGAGCCTGAGCTGGCTTTTCATCCGGAACCCGGCCCGGCTTTTCATCCACAGGCTTTTCATCCGCGGGTGTTTCGGTTTTGCCCTCGCTATCCTTTTCGGAAATGGTTTCTTCTCCGGATTCTGGAAGCTTTCCAGCTTCTGTTTCTTCGAGTTCGGTTTTACTTTCGGCACCGATATCAAGCTCAGCTCTTTCTCCACCTTCTCCGGGGATTTCTGCCGGGCTTTCTGCCGGGGTTCCGGGAGTTTCCTGCAAAATCTCGAATGGGGAGGGGGCTTCAGCCAAAGAATTAACAGCACTTTTGGGCGTTTTGATCTCTACAGACGCCCCTTCAGAAACAGTATTTTCACATGATCCGGCGGTTTCAGGTGATTCTGCATTTTCACATGAGCCGATGGATTCAGATGATTCGGCATTTTCACATATTACGGGGGCATGAAGTGGTTCAGAGATCTTATCAGGAGATTCAGGACTTTCGTCAAGAGATTCAGGGATCTTATCAGGAGATTCAGGACTCTCATCAGGATCTTCAAAACTATTATTGAGGGATTCAGAACTTTCAATTCTTGCAAAAGCCCTCAGAATTTTAGATTTTTTGGCAATTTCCGCCGCAGATTCAGCCCCTCCGGCGGACTCTAAGTTTTTAATCTGTCCATCTGCGCCTGCTGGTTTGAGTTCTTCAGGTTCTCCAATACTGACAGGGCTGACAGGGCTGACAGGGCTGACAGGAATCTCGATCTTGAAATCCGGGTCTTTGAAATCTAGTGCTTCAATCAATCCCGAAAGCCGGCTCTCGGTTTCTTCGTCCACCCTTGACCTTGACACGCCAGGGTTCCGGATAATCTCATCTACTATCAGCCCGCCGTCGTTTAAGCTCAGCCTGTGTATTTCTTCAGCAACCGCATGGTCAGGGTCAGAAAATGAGACTTTCACAACCTCTTCGAGGAGAGCCTCTTTTATCCTGAGGTCTTTTACCCTCGCCACCAGCGCTCCTTTACTCAACAGGTATTCTTCAATCTCGCTGAAGGAAAGGACTGAGCCTGAGTCTCCTGAGATGTCCAGGAACACCACCGAGTCCGGAAGCTCTTCAAGGTGCTCGTTTACAGCAGAAAAAATCTGTTCATACGGCTTTTCGTCCCCGTCTAGTTTTGCCGGAATGGACAGGAAGCGACGGGTAGGGATGGTCCGTCTGCTGATTTCCAGCCTTTCCCCGGAAAGCGTGATAATATTGTAAGAACGGGGCTCACTTTCAGATGCACTATTGCGTTCGGTACTGCCTGGATATGTAGCCCAGGTCTCGGTCTCCCCTACCTTTATTTTTTCGTACTTGTGGTAGTCCCCGAGGAGAATCGCATCGACCTTAAAGGGAAGGTTTTCAAGCGTCTCAGCACAGTCCCAGTCCGCATAAGGAAAAGGCTGCACGGTCTGGTGCATTACAAGGAGGTTCCTGCAGTTTTCCGGCAGGGATTCCGGAACTTCAAACCCTGAATAATCGTAAAGAGGGATCTTTGACTTGGGGACGCTGTCAATTCCGTAGATTGCTGTATCCCCTACCAGCCGGGGCGCTTTCCCGAGCCTTACCGCAAGCCCCATTTCCTCAAAGAGGTCCAGCCACTGGGTATTTTGCTTGCTCTCGTGGTTCCCGACAATCGCAAGAAACGGTATGTTTGCAGCCTTCAACCGGAACAGGAGGTTCATAGTCTCAAGGAGGTCTTCAAGGGTAGGGTTCCTCGAATCAAAAAGGTCCCCCGCATGCACGACAGCATCAACCTGCATGTCAACCGCGTCCTGAATGACTACCTCAAAAGCTTTAAAAAAGTCCTGCCTCCGTACCTCGTTGTGGTACTGCCGGTATCCCAGGTGCGTGTCTGCTGTGTGGAGTATCCTTGTTTCATGAACCATGAATATCAGTCTCTGGTTTTAACGGTATAAGAGTTTGTATATTAGTATTTAACTCATTTCCAGAAATCCGTGGTTAAAAGCTCATGTTAATCCAGCGAAACCTGAAAATTATTCTTAATCATTTCGACCAACGCGGTGGAGTGGTTACTCTGTGATTTAAATCTGCCATTTGTATAAATATTCATATATTTAAATAAAAAGGGATATATGTCATAAATAGAATAAATGACGATTATAATTTGTCACATTTTTTACAGAATACAGAAAATTAAGAACAAATTTATTACTTTTGACTGCAAAAATCATGTTCAATAGAAAAAAGACCAGAAACAGTCGTGGTAATTAAAAGGTGGGAAAAGATGATTCCTAACTATAAGTACAAACCCGGAACCTATTATATTATGGTTTATATTATAACCTATGCTTTCTGGTTTTCAGGGGCATATTTAAGTTTTCATGATGATAGCGGACTGTATATGTTATTAACGTTAATTGGACTAATAACGCCTTTTTTTGTTGCACTATTTATGATATATACATCCAAAAATTCTGATTTAAAAAAGGATTTTATCAACCGGTTTATTAATCTCAGGTTAATAAATCCAAAAGTGCTACTGGCATTTATTTTACTAATGCCACTCACTGTTCTGGTATCTATCTTTCTTTCTCTTCCATTTGGGGGATCGACTTCTCAATTTCAATTTGCTGAAGGGTACTCTTTTTCATCAGGATTTGTCCCTGCGTATCTTACTCTTATCCTGGCTTCAATTTTTGAAGAGCTTGGATGGAGAGGATATGGCTTTGAAAGTCTGCAAAGCCGACACACTTTCTTTACGGCATCGGTTGTTTTCAGTATACTCTGGTCACTCTGGCACTTCCCGCTGATCTTCGTTAATAACATGTATCAGTACGAGATTTACCACGAAAACATCTGGTATGCCGTGAATTTTTTTCTCAGCATCATCCCTATGGGAGTGATTATCAGCTGGATCTACATAAAAAACGGAAAAAGTGTTCTGGCAGCGATTCTCATTCACATTTCCATCAATTTCTTGCAGGAAGCTCTGCAAATGACCCAATTTTCAAAGTGCATTGAAACTGTGCTTATTACTATCGTTGCTGCACTTATTATCATATTAGATAAAGAGATGGCTTTTTCGAAAGAACACCTTACTAATGGAGTTAACTGAATGACAAATCTCTGAGGCTAACTGAATTTCCCCCTCCATTTTTGCAGTGATGAACAGGAAGTTTCGGGTTCCTTGAATCAAAAAGGTCTCCCGCATGCACGACAGCATCAACCTGCATGTCAAACGTATCCTGAATGATTACCTCAAAAGCTTTAAAAAGTCGGGTCTCCGTACCTCGTTGTAGTACTGCCGGTATCCCAGGCGCGTGTCTGCTGTGTGGAGTATCCTGGTTTCCTGAACTATGAATATCAGTCTCTGGTTTTAACGGTATAGGGGTTTGTATATTTCACTGGCGAAGTGATATTTTGCCAAAAATAATAGCATGAAACTTCAAACTGTCTCGATTAAAATATCTGTGACAGACCTACAATGCTTTTTTATTGATTTCGGTTTTGCAAAAAATTTGCCCGGATTTTCACACCGAAATCTTAACAATCACACAGTAGTCTTTTTTACGCAGAGTTGATACTTTCAATAAATAAATTAATTTATTCATATAATACCAGGTCTGCCCGGAGTTAACACTTCCTGGTATAAAGCCATATCAAGCGACATTTTTTGTAAATAATCTAACAAAAAATTAATTTTGTTGGCCAACAACTCAAATGTACATTTCGAACCCTGGCACTTTTGTGCCACTATGCTATACTCTATGCTATACTGAAATTACCGTCGAGAAATATATTAATAAGGGATATAGTGAAACTTAATGTGGGGGGATTGAACTGATAAACCGTATCACTGATGTATCACTACGTAAAGCTGCAATAGTCGCAGGGGTTAGTTATCTAATTATATTTGTACTCGGCATCTTTGCTAATTTTTTTATTCTCCAGGATCTTATTGTGCCGGAAGATGCTGCAGCAACCGTAAATAATATTATGGCTAATGAGCTGCAATTTCGCCTTGGTATTCTGGGCTTTATTATCATGGTTATTTTTGATGTGGTGGTGGCCTGGGCACTTTATGTTTTACTCAAACCGGTAAACAGGAGTATTTCGCTGCTTGCTGCATGGTTCAGGCTGGTAAATGCAACTATTTTTGGAATAGCCCTGTATAATCTTTTTAGCGTTTTGCAACTTTTAGGTGGGGCTAACTACCTGAAAGTATTTGAAACAGGTCAGTTGCAAGCTCAGATGATGTTATTTCTCAATGCGTTTAACGCCACATGGCTAATTGGATTGATATTTTTCGGCATTCATTTGTTCATCCTTGGTTACTTAATTTTCAAGTCGGATTACATTCCGGGAGTTCTTGGCTTCCTGCTGATAGTTGCATCTTTAGGCTATCTGATTGATAGTTTTGCAAATTTTCTTTTACCTAACTACACTGACTATGAAACAATCTTTATGCTGATTGTTGTCGTACCCGGAATTATTGGGGAATTATCATTTACCTTGTGGCTTTTATTGAAAGGAGCTAAAATACCCGAGGTGGCAGAACAAATAGAAGTTACAGCCTAAGTTTTGGTCGTCCATCATTTGTTGATTGATATTAATCCAAAATAATCGAAATACAGTTTATAGCTATTCCTTTCCTATATTTTTAGCACTGCTGTGGCCGGTCTGCTGTGTGGGCGTATAAACGTAAGCAAAAGCCATGTTTAAGACTATGCCATGAAAACATCAATCAGGTATTAGTGGACGACCTAAGTTTTACAGTACCACTAATTGATACGTTTAAACATTCAAAAATCAGGAAGTCGGTACTCCACCATTTTTTATTTCATCTTCTCAATGTGTTTTAAGACTTTTATCACTTTCATTTTTTCGCTGCTGATCCTGTCCTCTCATGTACATATCAAAACCGGAACATTTCGAACATGAATGCAGGTGAACGGATACGCCTTTTTCACTGTTGAAACATTTTCCACAATACGGACATCGTGCCATATTTTGTA
This sequence comes from Methanosarcina sp., assembly GCA_041596555.1. GTDB lineage: Archaea > Halobacteriota > Methanosarcinia > Methanosarcinales > Methanosarcinaceae > Methanosarcina. The sequence continues at coordinate 2,083 of JBFHIK010000041.1, read as the reverse complement.
TTTACGTTTTGTATCATTATTAACTTTGTGATTAAATTTTATTTGTTGTGAAACTAAAAAGAAGATACAATTCACCCAATAGGCCTATATGAATTTATAAACCTCAATTCAGAATGAGGGCAGTATAAAAAATATCAAATTTTCTCCTGTTTTGTATTCCCCAGGTTTTATCCTGAATTTCTCCATGAATTATTTGCCGTCTAGAATAACATCTCCCGGGAGAATTGCTTTAAGATGCTCCCCTAACCAAAAAAGCTTTTATTCTCTGAACTCAATTAAAAAACAAGCCCGGACTTACACAGTTAAACCAAAAAACAGCATGAAACTTCAAAAGGTCTCGATTAGAATATCTGTGACAGAGCTTCCCATGCTTTATTTTACTCCTGAAGTACGTAGGTCCTGAGCATATAAACTATCGAATTTTACAAAAGGGGTTATTTAAAATGAAAAAAATGACCGAACAACATCTGATCAATGCATTTGGTGGGGAAAGCCAGGCACACATGAGATATTTGCACTTTGCAAACCAGGCTGAAAAAGAAAAATTCACCAACGTAGCCCGCTTGTTCCGTGCAATCTCCCATGCTGAATACGTACATGCAGGCGACCATTACAAAGCATTGAAACATCTCAACGGGGGCTTTGTCGCAAACAGCATGGCAGCTTTTAAATAATTTCCAAAAGGCGAGATTATCCTATAACTCAAAACTTACTTTTTTGAATTTCGTATTTTTAGAATATATATAGGATAAGCCCAAAAATAAGTTTCCAGGCAGGATATTCACCTGCGGAACAGGGCAAAAGCCAATGCAAGAACTGAAATCGTGCCGAGGAGAGTAAAGGCTGGCGTGGATGCAGATGTGGAAGAAGGTTCAGTTTCCGAAACGGGCTGGTTTTCATAAGTCGGGATTTTGTCTTTGTAGTATTCGTTGGAGATGTAAGGGTAGGCTATGGTGAATCCACTATTAATTAAAATTTTCCCCGTTTTGAAATCGTTAATTTGGTAAACAATGTTAACTGGTATAGAACCACCAGCCCAATTTTCAGTAGGTTTGACCGTCCATTCAAATATTTCGGAGGAATTTTTTTCCATGACTTTTGACCCATATTTATTCATTTCTTTAGTGAATCCAGCCAAAATGACAAAATCTCCGTCACCAATTTCACTTAACATTACCGATACTTCTGATTTTTGGTAAACGGTAAGATTTATGCTCACGTTGAATGGCTCCCCTACTTTTAAAGTTGGTTTTGCGATCTCTTTTCCAGGTAAAATCTCACCATTATAATAAACATCCATTTTACCATAAGGGCTGCTTGCTGTAGCTATACTTGGTAAAAAAAAGATTCCAATAATAAGTACAGTCCATAACTGTTTCATTTTCACGGATACTCCCCCAATAAAAATAATTTAAGGATTGGATATCATCTCTTGCCAAAGTTATTTACGGGCGGGAGACTCTGAGGAATACAAGTACAAGTGCCGAAATGGCGGTTACTAAACTGAAAGCTGGCGTGGATGCGGATTTTGAGGAAGGCTCGGTTTCTGAAACTGGATGATCCTCAGAAGTGGGAATTTCGCCTTCGTAGTATTCGTTAGAGATGTGAGGATAGGCAACGGTAAAACCACTATTCAGAATCGGATCTGGGTTTCCTTTTTCAAGAAGAGCATAACGAAAATCGATTGGAAGTGAGCCGCCTGCCCACCCTTCAGTTGGTTTAATAGTCCATTCAAAAACATGAGATTCATTTGGTTTTAGATTGGCACTAGAATATCGATTCATTTCGGAAGGACCATCAATAACTTCAAAATTACCACTTCCAATCTCTGATATTTGTCCAGATACTTTATATTCTTGATAGACTGTGATGTTTACTTTTATGTTAAAAGGCTCCCCAATCTTTAAAAGAGGTTTTGCTATTTCCGTACCTGGAAGAAGCTTCTCGTTATAATATACATCGTAAATATAAATTTCCCCATAAGGATTGGAGGCAGCTGCTAAATTAACAGTCAATATTAATATTGACACTAAGATCAGATGTTTTATTTTCATATTACGCACCATATTCTGCGAAGAGCTCT
>JBFHIK010000040.1:0-12040 GCA_041596555.1 Methanosarcina sp. | reverse complement strand
CCCACCTGTCGCTTCACTCCGAGGAAGGGGACTTCCCGCCTTCTTGTTAAAGAGCCGGATAAAAGGTTAAAGAAACTGATAAAGGTTTGAAACGATTTCCGAAAAAACGATTTCCGAAAAAACGATTTCCGAAAAAACGATTTCCGAAAAAACTATTTCCGAAAAAATGATTTCCGAACAAGAATTCTGAGAATGAATATAAAATGATAAAACTATAAAAAAGATTAGTGAGATAGCGGGCTCGAAGGGATTTGAACCCCCGGCCTATGGATTAAGAGTCCATCGCTCTGCCTGACTAAGCTACGAGCCCACGCATTGTAGTTCTCATTTAATGAGCGACTCTCAGAATGTATTTTCAAATATTTATAGGTTACGCCCACGATGGTACTCCATATAGTTTTTCAGAACATGAATGCCGATTTTTTTCTGTGATCTCCTTAAGATTCGGATAAACCGTTTTTTATGTGACGCTGTTACTTTTTATAGTAATAATAGCTTTTATTGTGAGTGGTTTTATTTTTCTGTATTAATTGTTCCAAATCGTCCTTAATTATTGTTTTTTTGAATTAAGATCAATGAACTCTGGAAACCAATTTTCATATAACCTCCTAACTTCTTTATTTTTCTTTTTTGAAATGTATTAAAGCAAAATATTATATACAAGCGGATATGAGTATGACCAATTAATTGACTTATCCGAAGCTCTATTGTGGATTAGTTCACCGTAATAGATTAAGTAGAATGTGTACTTCCTAAATTTGGTTTATTCAAGTTTGGCTTGTTAAGTACTGTTTTTACTCTTTTCTGTTCTGTCTATGGAGCTTTCCTAAGCTGATTAACATAAGTTAAAGGAATGAATCTAATGTTTAGAGAAGAACGTATTTCTGTGCCCGTTGAAGAGGGCGAAACTTACGACGTAACTATTCAGGATATCGCTCGCCAGGGAGACGGCATCGCCCGTATCGAAGGCTTTGTAGTTTTTGTCCCGAATACAAGTGTTGGCGACGAAGTCCAGATTAAGGTCGAAAGGGTACTTTCGAAATTTGCATTTGCAAGCGTTGTCGAGTAAGTTTGGGTTGAGAAATTAGTTAAATTAGTTAATTATGTAAATTTAAATTAAAGTAAAGTAAAATTAAAGGAATGATTTTAATGTTCAGAGAAGAAAGTCGCTCAGTCCCTGTTGAAGAGGGCGAAGTTTACGATGTTACAATTCAGGATCTTGCTCGCCAGGGAGACGGCATTGCTCGAATAGAGGGCTTTGTTATCTTTGTCCCTAACACCAGTGTTGGCGATGAAGTTCAGATAAAGGTTGAAAGGGTTCTTCCCAAGTTTGCATTTGCAAGTGTTGTTGAGTAAATGTGGGTAAAAGAATCAATTAAATTAATGCTAAAATTAAAGTAAAATTAAAGGAATGATTTTAATGTTCAGAGAAGAAAGTCGCTCAGTCCCTGTTGAAGAGGGCGAAGTTTACGATGTTACAATTCAGGATCTTGCTCGTCAGGGAGACGGCATTGCTCGAATAGAGGGCTTTGTTATCTTTGTTCCTGGCACCAAAGTCGGCGATGAAGTTCGCATAAAGGTCGAAAGAGTACTTCCAAAATTTGCATTTGGAAGCGTTGTCGAGTAAATTCAACCGATAACTACTCTGTACGCCAAATATTACTAAATTAAAGGAATGATTTTAATGTTCAGAGAAGAAAGTAGCCCTGTTCCTGTTGAAGAAGGCGAAGTCTACGATGTTACAATTCAGGATCTCGCCCGCCAGGGAGACGGCATTGCCCGCATAGAGGGCTTTGTAGTCTTTGTCCCGGGCACCAAGGTCGGCGACGAGGTCAGGATTAAAATCGAAAGGGTACTCCCCAAATACGGTTTTGCCAGCCTTGTTGAGTAAGCAGGACAATTTAATATAAAGACAATGGACTGAAAAATTATAAATAATCATTTTTCAGTCTTTTTGTTGTTAATTTCAGATATTCTCATTTATTTCCGGCTTTTAGAATGTGTCGGGGTCTCTTTTTTTCAGTCTGATCTTCCTGGTTTAGTTTTTTTGTTCATACATTAACCTTTACCAATCTTTTCAGTCTGATCTTCCTGGTTTAGTTTTTTTTGTTCATACATTAACCTTTACCAATCTTTTGTTGGGTCTCTGTGATAGTGAACATTCGATGCTATTATATAATAGATGTTCAATCATACTTTGAAATCCAATTGATAAAGTTTTTTCCGATTCCGTAAAAACCAGTTGTTTGCGGCTTTCTTTGATTGATAGTCGGGGACAGTAACCCAGAGTGATTAACTGATGATGCGCTTTATCAAGTACCACCCCCGGTCCAACACTTACGTGATTGAAAAAAGAGCTTTTTTTGAAGAGGCCCTTATGCTGGACGGCAATGTTATTGTCGGGCAGGACGTGAAGTTCTGGAAAAATCTCACCGTATCGGGCCGGCTTGAACTCGGAAAAGGTTCGATAATTCAGGGCAATGTGAAAGCAGGAAGTGCCCTTGTCTGTGCGGCAGTACAAATTCTGGGTAGTATACAAACGGTTTCCGAACTTGTTCTCCTTGACGGAGCAAAGGTAAATGTTGCAGCCTGTGAGGGGGACATCCGTGTAAGACCTGGCTGCTCTCTAGGTTCAGTAAAGGCGGGAGGGACTCTTGAGCTTGTGGGAAAGGTTGCCGTGAAAAGAGTGGAGCCGCTAACAAAAGTAATTATTCGTGCCGAACAATGATCTTCTGTTCTTTCATTAATTATTCGCACTTTTTCAGCTTTCTTTATCAGCTTCCTCTTTAGTAGCTGCTCTTTATCAGCTTCTATTTTCTTCACGGAATTCCTTCTTCAATAATTCCTTTTTTGCAACTGCACTTTTTTAAACATTCATTTGCTGAATCTTTCCTCTTCCAGAAGTTTGAGGACATGGTCCCTTAAACTGTTTACTTCCGGACTTGTGCGGCTTCGCGGACGTGGGAGTTCCACTTTTACAATCTCCTTTATCCTTCCCGGTCTTGAAGTCATGACCATTATCCTGTCAGAGAGGACGACAGCTTCATCCACGCTGTGCGTTACAAAAAGGAATGTTACATGTTTTTGTTCCCATATCTTCAGAAGTTCGTCCTGGAGTACATTTCGAGTCTGGGCATCCAGAGCTCCGAAGGGTTCGTCCATAAGGAGGACTTCAGGCTCGTTAGAAAGGGCTCTTGCAATGGCTGCTCTCTGCTGCATGCCTCCTGAGAGTTCGTGAGGGTAGCTATTTTTGAACTGCCCCAGGCCAACAAGTTCCAGGTACTTTTCAACCCTTTTCCGGGCTTCGCTCTTTTTGATTCCCTGCATTTCCAGCCCAAAGGTGACGTTGTCTATAACGGTCCTCCAGGGAAAGAGGGAATACTGCTGGAAGACCATGCCCCTTTTGGGGTCAGGGCCCGTTATAGGAACTCCATTGAGTGTTATCTCTCCTGAGGTAAGGGTCTCAAGCCCTGCAGTTATCCGGAGCAGCGTTGTCTTTCCGCAGCCTGAAGGGCCGAGGAGACAGATAAACTCTCCATCCTGCACATCAAAACTTATATTATGCAGAGCTTCGGTCCCGGAATTATCTTTTTTTTTGCTAAATACACGCGAAACGTTTTTTACACTTACTCTTCCCATTTTAAACCACAGTCCCTGACTTCCATCTTAGCAGTTTTTCATCCACGTAGTATCTGAAGAAGCGGTCTATCAAAAGACCTATGAACCCCAGCAGGAGCATATAGACGAGTACGAAATCCATCCTGTGCAGGTAGTAATTGTGCCATATCTGGTATCCGAGCCCATTATTGCTGACTCCAAACATCTCTGCACCTACAAGGCACATCCAGCCCACGCCCATTGCAATCCTGATTCCTGCAGCAATAGTGGGAGTGGCTGAGGGAATCGCAACAAAGCGGATGAGGTCTATGTTTCGGTTACAACCGAGAACCTTTGCTGCCTCAACATAAACCCTTGGTACATTTTTGAAACCCGTATAAGTATTGATGATAATAGGAAAGATCATTCCTACAAACACAACAAAACCTGCTGCTTGATGGGTGAGACCGAACCATATTATTGCAAAGGGGATCCAGGCAATAGGAGGAATCGGACGCAGGATTTCTATTATAGGGTCGAGTGCCCTGTTTGCAGCTTTGAACCATCCCATGGCTATTCCCAGTGGGATTCCGAGTATGAGCGCAGCAGCAATGCCAATTGAAAAATGAAGTAAACTTGTCATGGTATCCGTATAAATTAGTCCAGTTTTGACAATTACGGAAAAAGCGAGCACCACATCATAAAAACTCGGCAGAAGCAACTTGTTCTGTACGACCATATCCGCCACAAATTGCCATATAGCAATTACGAAGACGAGAGATAATGCTTCGATGCCTTTTTCTTCGACTGTTTTTATGAAATTAATTTTCATGTTTTATTAAAAGGATTCTTAGTTTTTTATCTTTCCGGCACATTTTGTTTTTTAGAGAAAATTGGGTTCAAACTACCCTTTATTAAGAGGGCAGTTGAACATTTTATTTCTTTCAGTATTAATTTTTTCTTATTCTTCACGGGTGGCTGCTTCATAGAAGCTTGTGTCAAAGATTTCTTCCTTTGTCAGAGATTTCTGGATGTACCCGAGTTTAGACTGGATACTGGCATATTCGACAGTTGAGTTTTCAATCAGTGCAGGATCTGTAATCCAGGCTCCATCCCATTCATTAAGAGATAGCTTTACGGTTTCAAGATCTGTTCCGGTCTTATTTGAATATATCTGGGCGGCTTCATCGATGTGTTCCGTGTTGTATTCGGTTGCCTTAATGTGGGTCTTTATAATCTGCTCCACAAGGTCAGGGTGTTCTCTTATAAGTTTTCCACTAACCAGAAGCACACAGCAGGCATGATTCTGACTCATCTCTCCAGATTGTACGATAGTACGTCCATTACCTTCTTTTTCGATAATTGAAGGGGAGGGATGAGGCAGGAATACGGCATCAACCTGTTTGGCTGAAATAGAGGTAATAGCATCTCCCGGAGTCATTCCTTTGATTTCCACATCTGTCTCAGGGTCAAGCCCGTTTTCTTTGAGCCATTCTCTGAGCAGGGTGTCCTGAATTGTTCCTGTTGGGAAGGTAGCGATTGTGAGTCCTTCCAGGTCTTCAGGGCTTTCATATTCATACTCAGACCTGAGAACAAGACTTGAACCGTTTATCTGCACAGGCGCAACGATTTTAGCATCAAGGCCCTGGCTGAGGGCTGTAATAGCAGGAGCTGCTCCAACATAAGCTACATCCAGGCGTCCGGTCATCATATACTGCATTTCCGGGGCACCTGTCGGAAACTGGTTTTCATTTATTTTTTCAATTCCGTAAGGTGCAAGATCTTCCTGCCACCATCCTTTCTCATAGGCAGTCATATATGCAATCTGGTGGGTACTCGGCTGGTAGCCGAAGTTAATTTCAGTAATTTCAGTTGCGTTTTCAGTTGCGTTTTTATCTGTATCTTCGGATACACAACCGGATACAAAGATCGATACGACCAGCAGTAAAGCAAGGATAAGTATGCTTGATTTTCTCAAAACTTCACCTCAATAATTGCCTCGTCTAAAACTAATAACACTAATAGATATCACTAATAGATATCACTAATAGATATCACTAATAGATATCACTAATAGATATCACTAATAGATATCACTAATATATCACTAATAGATTTTACTACCTGCTTAATAAGATCTACTGGGATCGGGTTTTCTTCGGAAAAAGCTGAAAGTTTTTACACCATTTTTTGTGAACTTCTTACAAATTTGTTGAAAAGCCATCAGGTCCCTTCCCCCCGTTCCGTTCCATTCTTTCATAAAACCTTAGCAGGAAACTCGTTAAATCTTTAGATTTAGCGGGCAGTTGACTTCTTGCTTGAAAGAATAATTTCCGTGAAAATAAATCGTAGTTTTCTTAATAATTAAGATTCTTTGAAATTTGCTATATATAGTTTCTCAAATGCCTTTCTATTATGTCCCAAATGTATTAATACATCTGGAGATATTTCTCATTCAGGAACAAAATTCCTGTAAAACGTAAGTCCGTTATATCTATTGAAAATTTTTACAGGATTAGAGGTTGAATTTTAATGAACGTTGCAGACAAGGTCATCAAATCCGCATTCGAGTCCGATGAAGTGTTTCAGAAAACACTTTCCACTGTAATTAAGGAAGACCTTAATCTGACTGCTGTGGATTTTGCGAAAAAGGCAAGCATCCCTCCGAGTACCCTTTACAAGATCCTATCAGGTAATCGGGACCCTAACATCAAAACTCTCCGCCAGATAGTAAAAACGATCCGTGAAATAAAGGAGTCCAACAGTGGAGACTTTATCGCCGTAATTGCTGCCCGCTCGGTGCTCGATAACATCGTAGAGACAAAGAAAAAGATCGGTGGCAAGCTTGTCACCATCAGGGAATACTCGGCAACATCTATGGAAGAAGCAATTATCTCAGCCGTAAATGCCGAAAGGGATGGAGCAAAAGCCCTGGTATGTGCTCCAATTGTGGGTCCAACAGTGGAAAAAATCCTGAATATCCCCGTTACAACCATCGCCCCGAAGAACAGCCTGATAGATGCCATCGAACGTGCGATTAAGAAGATGGAGTAACATACCTGCAAAACCTACAGATTTAGGATAAGTACAGAATAATCGAGTACAGAATAATCGAATCTCTTTTTTAAAAATAGAAATAACCCGCGTTTTTCAGTTAACGCGGGTTTTTAAATTCATTTTTCTTTGAACTTCCTTTTTTTCAGCTTTTCTAATCCTTTTACTTTTTCAGGTTTACCGATTTGATAAGTTCATCTACCTTTGCCTGCAACATTGCCACAGTCCAGCCGCCTTTGGTAAACATGTAAGCTATCCCGCCGCCCAATAACAGGATAATAGTTATCAGGGCATAAAGCAGCATAGAAGACTTTTCTTTTACCGTATAGGTGGCTTCCTGTCCTCCTACTTCGACAGTATAGGTTCCTGGCACCTCTTCACTGTGTTCGAAGGTTACTGTCGTGCTTTCTCCTACGTCAAGGGAAATCTGCTGTGAATCAACTGAACTTCCGTTCACAACCAGTTCCACGCTGTAATTCCCTGCAGCATTACCTGTGTTTTCGGCATCAATAGTGATTGTTGCTTCCTTTTCGGCTCTGACCTCTATCGGGTCAATTACCAGGTTGGAGAACTCGAAGATAGCTTCATAGTCCTTCACATCGACTTCAACGCTCTTGTCAAGGAAGCCCTCTATGGTAGCGCTTATTTTGATTTTTCCGATTTCTTCCGTGGTGTACGTAATCTGTCCGTTGGTGTCGGTTTCTCCAATAACGTTCCCATCGATTGAGACGTTTGCACCTTCAATCGGGTCTCCTCCGATTGTTTTTAAGGCCTCTATGGTAATCGTATCTCCCACATACACGGTTTCAGGAGAGATATTGAGGCTCATCTTCTCTTTCGGAGGAATAACTTTTGCGTTCGTGTTTGCAGTGGTGTACCCGTCCTTTTCTGCGGTTACCTTGAAGGTTCCTTCCTCTTCGGCAGTGTACTCAACAATCCCATCTGCATCGGTTTTGCCTGCGCTGACGGCGTTGAAATTTACAGTGACGTCTTCTATCGATTCGTTACCTGCAGTAACCTCGATCTCAAAAGTGTCGCCTACAACAATCTCGTCAGGCAAACTGATCTTGAGTGTCTTGCTGGCTCCACCTTCACTGTTGACTTCAACGAAGGGGTAGAACCTGAGAGTGTCATCGTCAGCTGTCTTGAACTTTATGTCACCCATAATGTCAATGGTGTCATCATCACCAAGCCCGATGTCATCATCGTTCTTCATTGTGATGCCGCTTTCTGAGACGCTGGTTATCTCCATCTCGTCGAAGGTATCTCCATTATTAATTTCAATGTAATCATCCGAGATCTGGAAGATGCCCTGTGTGAAGACAGCAGAGGTCTCAGCACCTGCAAAAACCGTGCCGAAATGGACAATAATTATAGGTACGTCTTCTGCTTCTCCGAGTTCGGTTTCATAGATATAGTCCTGTCCGGAGGTGATGAAATCATCGTCTACCACGTCTCCGTCCTTTTCAAGCTGGACCCAGACGGTTTCTCCATTAACATCGACTTCCAGGATGTTCAGGGAATAGCCTTCTTCAAGCACAAGGGCAGAACCCGAGTACATGGATTCCTTGTCATCACTGTCTGTAAGGACTTTGGCAAGGACATTATCCGAAAGAACGCTCACATCGTTAATTTCTCCATCAACGGTGTCTTCGGGATACCCTGCAAAGTATTTATTTGCCATGAACCCGACAACTGTGAAATTGCCCCACTCGTCATGCTCAAACTCAACAGGTTGGGGTTCAGATGTGTAGACCAGTTTTCCGTCGGGGATTTCCCTGTCATTGAACTCCTGGATTTCCAGCTGTTCGGTCCCTATTCCCTCATCTATGTTGTAATAAAAGCCTTCAAAGTTGTAAGGCGTCCAGGTTGGAAGAGAGCTGTCTTCATCTTCATCATAGACAGTTCCGCGCAGTTCGTAAGTTCCTTCTTCTGTAGTATCAAGGAATGGAGCAAAGCGCAGTGTGTTGTCATCAGCCACTTGAATCTGTATTTTACCCATAAGGTCGATTGTGTCACCTTTATCAAGGCTTATATCGTCCTCATTCTTCATTTTTATTTCACTGCTGCTGAGGGATGTTACTTCCATTTCCCCGTAGGAATCTCCATTTGAAAGTTCTACATAGTTGTCCGAGACCTGGAAGAGGCCCTCTATGAAGACAGCCGAGGTCTCAGCACCTGCAAAAACCGTGCCGAAATGGGCAATGATTATAGGTACGTCTTCAGCTTCTCCGAGTTCGGTTTCATAAACGTAGTCCTGTCCAGAGGTGATGAAATCATCGTCCACCACATCCCCGTCCTTTTCAAGCTGGATCCAGACGGTGTCTCCGTTAACATCGACTTCCACAATGTTCAGGGAATAACCATCTTCAAGTACAAGGGCGTCTCCTGAATATGCGGACACTTTATCATCGTTGTCTGTCAGGATCTTGGCAAGAATACCGTCGGATATCAGGCTTACATCGTCTACTCCGTCAACTGAGGTGTTATCACTGTAGCCTGCGAAGTATTTCTCTGCCATGAACCCTATGACCTGGTACGAGCCCCAGCTCCCGTATTCAAAGTCAGTTTCAGTAGGTTTTGTGCTGTATTCGATGTCCCCTTCATCTATGTTTCTGCCTATATCCGTGATGGTCATCTCTTCGGAAGACACTCCGGAATCAAGGTCATAGTAGAAGCCCGAGTAACTCTGGGCATCCCATGTATATGTGGTGGACAGCCCAAGGTCTTCATCCCAGATCCTGTTCCCGCTTGAATAGTACTTGGACTGTACTGTCACAGTCCATGTTTTCGTCACGGACTCATAAGTGCCGCTCGGGTCTGTGACCACTGCTTTAATGGTGTAGGTGCCGGAAGTATCTCCATCAAATTCGTATGAAGAGGAAGTTACGGTGCTACCAGTATCTGATCCCACTGAGTCGTCACCGACATACCACTCAACGTTGATATAACTCGGGCTGTCTGTAGCATTGACATAGAAAGTCTGGGACTCCCCTTCAGACACCTCAATTGTGTCATCTGTGGGGTTAATATCTACATCTACTTCACCGTCGCCTGATGATGAGGATACTATCCATTCCCAGGATTTTGATTCTGCAGTTCCATTAGTGTTTTCTGCTTCAACTTTAAGGGTGTATGTACCTGCTACTGCAGAACTGTTTGTATATGAAGATGAAAGTACGGATTCATTTTCCTGAAGTTCTACATCATCAAGGTACCACGTCATATCCGATGTCTGGCTTACATCTGCGGTGAACGTTCTCGAATCTCCTACGTTATTGCTAACGCTTGAATTCGAGGGCGAGGATAAGGTGATCACCGGTACATTTGATGCTCCTGTTACACTCCATGTACTGCTCCCTCCGGTTGATTGGACAGTTGCTTTTACATCATATGTGCCTGACTTAACTGTGTGACTGAGAGTGGATGTGTTCGTTCCACTGTCAGAAGTTACCAGTGAGCTATCAGGAGTAACTCCGTCAACCAACCAGTCAATGGTTGTTGATTCGTTTGTCTGGATGCTGAATGATTGAGTTGCACCCACCACTACTTCTGTAATAGCAGTCGAATTCGATGGTGATACTGATACTATCTCTGGAGCTGCAGTTGCAGTCCCGCATAATAGCCCCAGCACCAGAATTGCTGTGAAGATTTGTAGACTATCTTTTTTCATATTCTATCCTTCTGAACCTTGTGCATAATTTGTATAGTTATGAATTTTATAGTTACGAATTTAGTTAGTTTAGCCTGAAGTTTCCTCTCTTTTTGTGGTTGTGTGAGCTTTAATCAGCAAATAATTTTTAATTTTTTCTCTCTCACTCCAGGCTTTTAGTTTATTGGGGGGTTAACATCAGTTTATTCAGGAAGGTTAATCAGCCGGTTCGGCTTTTAGCTGCTGGTATCCCCGCTGTTCTATAGCTGTCAGCCTGCATTCCGGGGATTCGAGCATAATATCCGTTTCGTACTTTGTGCATTCCCCTATGATAGTCAAGTTACATATATTTTGTACTTTTTTCAGCCGTGCAGGGTCTACTGTGAAAATGAGTTCGAAGTCTCCACCTGTGTAAAGGGCAAGTTCCAGCAGTTCCCCGGGACCTGAGGCAAAATCTCTGACTTCCGGGAGGATAGGAAGGACAGCTTCCCGGATCCTGAAACCTGCTTTACTCTGCCTGGCAAGGTCGTAAAGAGACATAGCAAGTCCGTCGCTTGTATCCATCATGGATGTGACTGCACCCGACTCAGCCAGTTTACGGGCTTCCTTGATGCGGGGAATCGGTTCAAAAAGAGCCTTCAGGATGGTTTCACTAACAGGCTTTTTTGACTGGATCGCTTTAAGGGCGGCTCCGGCTGACCCTGTATATCCTGTAACACAGACAAGGTCTCCGGGCTTTGCCCCTTTTCGCAGGAGAAGCTGGTTTTTTTTGACTCTTCCCAGAGCCGTACCTGTAATTGTCAGTTCTGCGTGGGTATCGAGGTCGCCTCCGACAACAGTAGTCCCGCAGAACTCAGCGCACGCCTGTATGCCTTTTGCAAGTTCCTCTACAAAAGCAATTTCAGTGTCTGCAGGCATGCCTATTGCCATAAGGACCCCTGCTGGTTCTGCCCCCATGGCTGCGATATCGCTCAGGTTTACGGCTGCGGACATCCAGCCCATCTGCCAGGGGGTCATCTCTGCTGGAAAGTCCGTAGTCCTGTGCAGCATATCAGTCGTAACAACCAGACAGTCTTCACCTTTCAGGTCAAGGACGGCACAGTCATCGGAACCGGCACCTATGAGGATCCTTTCCTGTACTCTCTCCTGTCCTTCAGGAGCATTGAAAATCTCAGATAAGCGGGAAATTAAAGCGCGCTCTCCGATTGAAGATACTTTTGTTTCTTTCATGGTCCTTTTCTGGAAGTGATAGCTTGCTTTCCTTCTTGCTAGCTATCCTTCTTGCTTGCTTTCCTTTTTATAGATACGTATCCTTCTTCGGGTTAAAATGCACTGAGTCTCTCCTTTATGTAATTTTTGTAACCCCGGAGGTTACACAAAAGTTTGGTGGCGTACATACAGGAGTTTTCGATATATTGTCAGGAGTACAACAGGGAATATCACGGAGAAACGATAGGAAACTTTCCGGGATACCTGCACTTCCGGGTACAGGATAATTGAATTCCATTTAAGGGTTTTTCCAGGGGTTTTAAGTGTCTTTTATGCTTTGGCATGTATAAGACTTTTGTAAACTTCAAATTCATTTGAACCTAAAACAGGTTATCAAAAATGATCAAAATGTGATCAAATATCTTCAAAAGATGTTATCAAACATCTCTTTGGGTGTAACCCTACACCCTCCACTCCGTCTGCAAATGCTTTTGGAGTTGCTTTCCTGATTATATTCAGAGCTCCGTT
>JBFHIK010000039.1:0-12121 GCA_041596555.1 Methanosarcina sp. | reverse complement strand
TTTCAGTTTCGTTTAATTTTTCAGCGTTCAATTTTTCAGTTTCGTTTAATTTTTCAGTTTTGTTTAATTTTTCAGTTTCGTTTAACTTTTCAGTTTTGTTTAATTTTTCAGTTTTGTTTAATTTTTCAGTTTTGTTTAATTTTTCAGTTTCGTTTAACTTTTTAAACTGTTTGGTATTTTGTGTATTATAGTTTGTTATTCGGGGATAACCCCGTATATTTATGGTAACTGTTCTGGTTATTTATTTTTTTAGAATTCTTTTCCTTTAGTGTGTATTTTTTGTTTATTTTTGTCTCTGTTATTTTTTTATGGACGCTTTGCCCCTTTCATATATGCTAAGTATTTAGTTCCCAAACATTAATATACTGAGGGATGAATTAACATATGAATATGACTCTTTTATATAAATGAATAAGTGAATAAAACATATATAGTAATACTTACAATAACTTAATGTAATATCTTTCGGATAAATTGCAAATTACCTGGTGATACGATGGAAACAGAACTTATGAGGATAGGGGTCTCCCTACCCGACACACTTCTTAATAAATTTGATGAGATTATTGAAAAAAGAGGTTACTCTTCCCGTTCAGAAGGCATAAGGGACGCCATCAGAAGTTACATTTCTTACTACGAGTGGATGGGTGACATTAAAGGTCATCGTGTCGGAACTGTTGCTGTCATATATGACCACACAAAACGTGGACTTTCAAACGCCCTTGCAGACATCCAGCACCAATACTCCCCTCTGATTAAGTCCTCCGTGCACATCCACCTGGACCACGACAACTGTTTTGAAGTAATCGTTCTGGATGGGGAAGGCGAAGAAATAAAAGAGCTTGCGGAAGCTATAATGTCTCTTAAAGGCGTGAAGTTCTCAAAACTCACAACAGTACCCTCAAACGAAAAAATCTAATTTTATCATTCAGGAATACGAATCCACATACAGAAATAATTAAGTTAGAGTGTTGAGGGGCTCAGCCTTATTAAATGGAAAATGCCCCTCGCCAACTTAAGTCAATTTTTTTCAAAGTGGTTTTCAATATGCTTCAGGAGCAGGTTTCCGAATTCAGTAAGGTCGTAGATCTGGAAACTGCGTTCTCTCCTTGAATCCACGAATCCTGCTTCCTTTAAGAGCTTGAGGTGATAAGAAAGTGCAGAGTGCTTCTGGTCCGTAGCTTCAACAAGGACGCAGACGCAGAGGCTCTGGACTTCGAGGGCTTTAAGAATTCTCAGGCGAGTCGGATCTGCAAGAACCTTGAACAGACTTACGATACCTTCAACATCTTCATTCAGTGCACTGTGAACAGCCTCGAGCACATCTTCCGGAAGGGAATAAGCATCCCTGACTTCAATTATTTTTCTCTCAGACATTTCTTCCACTCAGATCTTTTGCGCTTAACCATCGATTAAGGCAAAGCATGCGGTCGTTAATTTAACTCTGGATAAAGCTTCCAGTTAGTTATTTTAATTTCAAATAAGTTTATTTTTCAGTTTTAAATTCACTTACTTCGGTTTCAGTTTTAAATTCACTTACTTCGGTTTCAGTTTTAAATTCACTTACTTCGGTTTCAGTTTTAAATTCACTTATATATATTATTGCCCACAGCAATACTGAAAAAATTAATCGGTCACTTTTTTGCTTGAATTTCTTTTCAGGCTATCACATCCCTTTCAGTGTATCGGTACTCGTTGAAAGAACCTCTTTCCACCTGAGCCCGAGTCCCGAAAGGGCGAAACCGCCTCCAATCAATGTGATCGAGTTCTTTATTATGTGGTCAAGCACGGCGACCGTAAACCCGACTTCCGGCCTGATTCCCCCAAGCCCGAAAACTGCAGTAAGGGCAACCTCATATGTCCCTATAGCTCCAGGAGTTATCGGAAAAGTTTTTACGATGTTTCCGAGAGCTACTGCCAGGAAAATCAGGGATATGATGGACGCTGAATACATATCTACCCCAGTTGAAGGAATGGCTTTCAGAACCAGAAAACAGGTAAGGACATCCATACCCCATAAAAGAAGAGAGGATGCAATAACTGCAACAAACGCTCCGGGACGGACAGCAACAACGCTCATCTGGTGGATAAAAGTGGATGCAAACTCTTTTATTTTATGAAGAGGTTCCCCGGAAGAACTTGCAAAATCCTTTTTTCCATCTTTCTTATTCCTGCGGCTTTCTCGAAAAGATAAAAAAAAGAGAACTGCAAAGAAAAGAAGAACTGTTAGCCCTGAAACCTTAATAAGGGACTCCATCCAGGAAGCAAGTTCAAACCTGGAAGCTACACTTGAAGAAGCAAGTATGGCAATGAAGGTAATTGCAACTATGTCAAAGACCCTTTCTACGGCCAGAGCAGAAAGGCTTGTTGTAAAGGCCAGATCTTTACTTTTTTTCAGGATATACATCCTGCTCAGGTCTCCTATTCGTGCAGGAAGGACCACATTTGCAGACTGGCTGATGAAAATACTTCCTGTAAGAAATCCAAGCCCGTAATGGCTTCCAAGCCTGTTAAGAATCTGTTGAAAGCGGATCCCCCTGAACGGCCAGGAAATGCAGTAAACAAAAGAAGACAGAGCCAGAGTGCTTAGAGACACCTGCTTGATATTTTCCAGAACATTGGAAGCACCCAGAAAGGTTGCAGCAAGTGCAAGAATTAGAAGTGCTAGAGAGGCTGTTAAAAGAATTTTCCCTTTTCCCGAAAAGAAACCCGGAAAAAAGAGTTCCCACCAGAGGCGGAA
This sequence comes from Methanosarcina sp., assembly GCA_041596555.1. Taxonomy (GTDB): domain Archaea; phylum Halobacteriota; class Methanosarcinia; order Methanosarcinales; family Methanosarcinaceae; genus Methanosarcina. The sequence goes on along the minus strand of JBFHIK010000039.1, from coordinate 9,381 downwards.
AATCTCAGACCCCATTCCAAGAACATCCTTTACTAAATTGACCTTGCTTGATCCTCCATGCCTCCAGTAGACAGGGAACTCCATAACCCTGTATCCCCGGTGCTGAGCTCGGACCAGCAATTCGGTATCCCAGAACCAGTGCTGATTCTCAATTCCATCGAGCAGATCGAAGAGAGCACCTCTCCTGAAAGCCTTAAAACCGCACTGGTGATCATAGAGTTTTGAATGCAAAAAAAGCCGCACAAGGGAGTTATATCCTCTGCTAGCAAACTCCCGCTTGAAAGGTCTTTTTGCATCGCTGTCAGGCATTATTCTCGAACCTGTGGCAAAGTCATAGCCACCCGTACTTACAGCTCTGACCAGTTTTTCCAGATAACTCATATCTGTTGCAAGGTCCACATCAATGTAGCAGAGCACCTCTCCTGAGGCTGCCTTAAAAGCCCTGTTCAGGGCTCTTCCCCTACCCTGCCGCTCATCGGAATGCAGGTGTTTGACATAAGAATACTGTTCCGAAAGACGTGAAGCTATCCGGTCCGTACCGTCCGTGCTTCCATCCTCTGCTATGATGATCTCAAAAGAATCAGTTATCTTTGAAAGAGTATCTGCTGTTATTGAGACTGTATTTTCTATTCTGACGGCTTCATTGTAAGCGGGAAGAACTACCGAGACGCTGGTTATACGAACAACCTCTTAACGTTTATGATAATAATAGGGCATTTATGCGGGACTATATTCACAAGTATTTCCACATATTTAGATAAATATTAATAAATAATATATTTACAAAACATATTTGTGAAACCTATTTTAAAGCGTATTTATGAAAAGTATTTATGAAACAATGTTCAGGATACTGAAATTAATGAGATGATGAATAAATGAGGTGATGAATCTAAACCATGATTTTTTTGCCTGAACCATGTGTTTCTCTGAAAATAGACAATTATAAGATTCCCTTTTAAGTACCTTTCTTTAATTTTCCCCTTTTAAGTACCTTTCATTAATTTTCCCCTTTTAAGTACCTTTCTTTAATTCACATTAATTTATATTAATTTATATATTGTGACTGTATCCCGGTAAACCGGTTCAAAATAGGTTTCATTCTCAAATTTATCCAGTTTTAAGTGATACATCTGACGTTCAAGTTTACCGATATACACATAGCTGATGTTATATTTATTCATAAGCTCAAGGGTTTTCTTTTCATTACCAGTTGAATAAATAGAGCGAACATCTGTTATTCTCTTTTCCACTTCTTTATGGTTTCTTCCCCAGAACCGCTCGTGTCTTGCCCACCCAAGAACTGTAGGAAACCCGGTATTTGCAGAGACCCTGGACGTATACCTGTAACTGCTATCATCTTTAGAAGCTTCAAGGACTACCGGAGATCCTTCAATATTTTCCTGCATCCATTGTATGGCATTGTAATCTCCCCTGTCCAGCTCCTTCATGTACTCCATTCCGTCAAGGGTAGGCTCGGCATTCATATCTTTTATTCTTGTAAAGGTTGATACTACAGGAAAAAAGGCACAGGAAATAACCAGTAGCACAAGTACAGCTGTCCAGGCTTTTTTTACATAAGCTCCCTTCAAAAGCATTCGATCTCCAGACCCGTCCCAGTAACGGAGACGAAGTTCGGAGTACGAATAAGAGGCTGCAATAGCAAGGAAAATCCACAAATGCATGTAAAATTTGAAAACCATGTTCATACGAGCGAAATCGCCTGAAATGGGGTCGTCAAGGTAAATAATTTCGCAGAGAATGGCAATGAAGGCGGCTGTTGCGATAAGAAAAAATACAAATCCTGTAGCGCTCCTTTCCGGAAGATCCTTCAGGAATAAAAACAGAGAAAGAGCAAGCAGGGGAAAAAGAACCACAAGCAGGGGAATAGACCATACTGAAGAAAGCAGTGCTGAGGCTCCAACAAAAAGGATAAAAAACCCGATTTTTCGTCTGGATTCCAGGCGGGTTACAAAGAAAGAGAAAATTAAAAACAGGAAAAGTCCGAAAAGGATCAGGAATTTATCAATCGTTGTCCTGAGTTCCGGCACAACAAAATCAAATCCTCCTGCCGCTTGAGGATTAAAGGAAAGGTAAAAGGGCAAATATGGCAGGAAGCTGAAGACAGAAACGAAAATGACTGCTCCGGAAAATCCTGCAATGGATCCGAATAAATTTTTATTATGAACATAATGCCCGTAATAAAATGCAAAGATAGTAAAAAGTGCCAGACCGAAGTACACAGGGAAGTCCCAGGAGTTGGATGGGAATAAAAAACCCAGAGATATTGAAAATGTAATAAATGCCAGGCTGTTTTCAAAAATTGATTTCTCACTTTTCCTGAGATACATATTCAGGAGAAATACCAGTACAAGCAACTGAAACGGGATTGCAAGCATATGAGAGTGCAGGTCTCCGTGTATGAAACTGAAATAGGGAAACTCGTTTATCGTAAAAGGAATAACCCTCGAACTGCTCCAGTAGTATCCTCTTGCAACCTGCACCTTGAGGACATACATGGATATAAATTCTATAAGTCCCTGCAAATTTCCAAGCAGCATCCCAGCCCCGGCAGTAAGAATTCCATACTTGATTTTCCCGTGGGTAAGGTTATACCCGATTCCGAAAAAGAGATTGAAGGAAAGAGCAAAAGTAAGGGCAACTGCCAGGTTAAAAAGTATGGCAGGTTTGACAGCACTGAGTTTTCCCAGAGTGCCCACAGAAAGATACCCAAAATAATAGTAAAAATCCAGAAACCCACCTGCAAACCAGGGATCTGCAGGAGGAAAAGAGGACGTCCTTATTACTGCATTTAAAAAAGCAAAGTCCATAAATTTCTCGTGCATATATATTTCCGGAAGGTGTATGCGTACGAGCAAGAAAAAAAAGAAAGCTGCGAGGAACACGAGTTCATTGACGAGCAGAGCCTTTCCTTTCGGAAAAATTCTCTGTTTCCGATAAAGGAGAATTGATAGGATGCAAAGAACAAGAATAGAGATCAGAATTGTGTTGCGGTTAAATCCCCAGATGTAAGAAAAGATCCAGGAAAAATAGGCTATAAGTATAATTCCCAGAGTTTTTGCTGCCGAAAGACCCCTGTCGGCCAGCCGGCCCCCGGCATTTCCAGCAAGTGGAATTGCAATCAAGCCCAGGATTTCGACAAGAAAAAACCATAGAAGTACTTGAAAGTAATCTGACACTGTTCTCTGTACCTGCCTGTAAAATTCATTTCTTTAGCTACTGACAAATTACAGCTCGGGAAGTAAAATCTGAACATTACATCCTGCAAAATGTCGTTCCAGAAATATCTTTATCCAATACAAGCTCATCTGAAATTCCACCCCTATTCCCAGAAGAGTCTCGTCTCTAAAGCCACTTTGAATCTTGAAAATATTGCCACTTTAGCACTTTTATAATAAGTGGCCCACAGACCGATTTTTTTGAATTTGTCAACCGGTCCTGTATTTTATAGGTCCTGTATTTTATAGGTCCTGTATTTTATAGGTCCTGTATTTTATACTATGGGATTTGTGAATATACTTATATTTCTGTCGAACGAGAATTTGTGTTTCGTTTTACTCTCGATATACTCTCGATATACTCTCGATATACTCTCGATATACTCTCGATATATACTTCGCATTAGACTTTCAAACTATTAATTTAAAGATATAAAACGCTTTGTTAGCTTAAAATAGATCTTTGCAAATAATGGTAGCTATGAAAATGCAGATCAACGGAAAAGCTGTAGAAGCATGCGGAGGCGAATTTTTTGGGGTTAAAAATCCTGCAACCGGGGAACTTATAGAGCAGGTCCCCAGGGGCACGGAAGAGGACGTGGCTTCAGCGGTCGAAGCTGCTTCATCAGCGTTCGCAGGCTGGGCTTCCGCATCTCCACAGCAGAGGGGAGGAGTTCTTTACAGGGCTGCAGGAATTGTCCGGCAGAGGAAGGATGAACTTGCTGCCCTGCTTACGCAGGAACAGGGAAAGCCTCTTGCAGAAGCCCGAAACGAAATCGAAGGTTTTGCACATGTCCTTGAATATTACTGCGGACTTGCAGGCAGTCTGCGAGGGGACTTTCTTCCGGTCCCGGGAAATGGATATGCCTTTACCGTAAAAAACCCTCTTGGGGTCTGTGCAGCTATAATTCCCTGGAACATGCCCGCTCTGATTATGGGCTGGAAAATTGCCCCTGCTCTGATTTCCGGGAATACTTTTGTGCTGAAGCCGGCAAGTAACACTCCTCTTACAAACCTGAATCTGGCTTCTATATTTGGGGAAGCCGGGCTGCCTGCAGGTGTGTTGAATGTGGTCACAGGCCCGGGTGAAACAGCAGGAGAAAGTCTTGTTCGCAGCCCGGATGTAAGAAAAATTTCTTTCACAGGAGAAGCCAGAACCGGAAAACGAGTAGCTGAACTGGCAGCCAGCGGGATGAAAAGGGTTACTCTTGAGCTGGGAGGAAGTGACCCTATGCTTGTGTGTGACGATGCCGATCTAGAAAGTGCTGCTGCCGGAGCCCTGAGAGGGAGGTTTTACAACTGCGGTCAGACCTGCACCGCTGTCAAGCGGCTTTATGTTTTTGAGTCCATAGCCGAAGAATTCATAAAAAAGCTTGAAACCGGGGTTCGGAGCTTAAGAATAGGAAACGGGCTGGACAAAAATACCAGTATAGGGCCTCTTAACAACCGCCATCAGTGGGAATATATAAAAGAGCTCACAGCCGAAATTGAGGAGAAGGATTCAGGCAGGATAATTACCGGAGGAAAAGTACCTGCGTTCAAAGGTTCTGATAAAGGGTACTTCTTTGAGCCAACCCTTGTTTCAGATGTACCAGAAGACTCCAGACTTTTGAAAGAGGAAGTTTTTGGCCCTTTACTGCCCATGGTGACGGTAAAAGACCTGGATGAGGCAATAGAGGAGGCAAACAGCACCAGTTACGGGCTTGGTGCGTCTGTCTGGACAAAAGATTTAGACAGGGCACGAACAGGGTGTGAACAGTTAAATGCAGGCATTATATGGATCAACCAGCACATGAAGATAGCTCCCGAAGTTCCTTTTGGAGGGGTTAAAGAGAGCGGTTTTGGAAGAGAAAATGGACCCGACGCCCTTTCTGAATATCTGGAGACAAAAACCATAATGTTAAAAACCTAAATTTAAAGGCTGAACGTAAGGCTAAGCATTAAAGCTAAGTGTCAAAGCTGAGCGTAAGGCTAAGTGTCAAAGCTGAGCTAAGGCTAAGTGTTAAAGCTAAGTGTCAAAGCTGAGCGTAAGGCTAAGTACTAAAGCTAAGCGTTAAAAAAGTCCTTATTTGAAAATAGGAAATAAGGATCTTCGGTGAGCCTTCTCCGACTGGCTCACCTAGTTCCTTTATGTAAACTAAAGTATAATATTTACAGCTTACTTTTTGTACTTGGGCAGAAGTTGCATGAATTCTGAAGCTTCCATTACGGGGACGCTATCAATCATGCAGATGTCGGACCAGGGCAGGTTGAAGGCTCCGTAAGCCTCGGAACTTGCTGCTTCGTAAAGAAGATAATAGCGGTTTCCGGAAAGGTCAACCCACTGGTTAATAATATCAATTCCATCAGGAATTTCCAGTTTCTTAAAGTGTTCAAGGATCTTATCGCGGTCCGAAGGGTCCCAGGTACTAACGTCCATGAATAACATATTTTACCACTCCTTTTATTATATGCCGCCAATACCCCTTTCCCGGAAGCTCAGGCAGCTTCTGTTCAGCATCCGGGTCTTTTTTTGAGAGCTTAGCCTGAAGGAAAACATGTGTGTCCCCTCTGCCATTCCCTTACGGGTATGACCTGTATGCCCCCAAAAAGCCGGTTTACGGCAAAATTCAGAACGTTTTTTAAGTTTTCTCTGCCTCACCTTTATCTGTCACCCCCAAATCCCTATGAGCGACAAATCCGGTAAGACAGGTAGCCGTGCAGAAAAAATTTCTGCATGCACAGACAGTATAATGTTATCTCTCAGACTATATAATAGTTCGTCCGAAGGGATTGTTTTGAGAGAAACAGTTTCATTAATATACATAACTTTATATTTATTTCATCAGCAGTTCAGCGGATTCAAACCCGGCTTTTACCGAGCCGTTAAGACTCCTTTCCGGATAGTTGGTTGAGGAGAACATACCTGCAAGGTAGAGTCCGGATGGGCCTGCAGCAAAAGGAAGCACATTTTTAAGATACCCCTGTTCATATACGGGAGCGGTATCTATTCTACGGTAGAGTTTTGTCCAGTGGACCCCGTCTCTTGAGAATCCGGGAAACATTTTTTCGAGCCCTCTCAGATAAGAATCAATAATATTTTCTTCTTTTTGCGTCCAGAGATCACTCTTTTCATCCTGGAAATAGGACGTCACATAGACCAGATGCTCACCATAATCTTCAAAAGGCAAATAATTAGTATGCTCGATAACGGCTCCAAAAGGCACATCGGCTTTTATATTCAACCAGTAATTCCCATCTTCCATAAGCTGCCTGTCAAGCCCTATCAAAGCACAGGCAGTTCCTTGATAACGGATATTTATTAAAGAGTCGTGCAGGGTCCCAAGCTTGCCTCCGGTGATTGCATCCAGTACTTTTGGTTCTACAGTTGAAATAACTGCATCGCAGGCTATAAAATCCCCGCCAACTACCACTCCCTGTACGGCATTGTCTTTGATCACAATTTCTGTTACTTCCTTATTTGTTAGAATCTCTCCCCCGTTTGCAGTTATTTCCCCTGCAAGGGCTTCTATAAGGGAATTAAAACCCCCTCTCATGTACCCCAGCTTCTCTCCTTCTTTTCCCCTATCCGACCTTATTTTCACCCGCCCGATCAGCCAGGCGGCAGAAACATTTTCGGCATTGTCTCCGAATTTACTTTTCATAAGGGGAGCAAAAAAATTGTCATACACCGACTTTCCGGCAGTATCGAGAATCCAGTCCTTTGCCTTTATTTGATCATAGGGCACCGTGTCTTTTATCAGTCTTATCCTGAAGACCAGCAAACCAAGTTTTACCAGGTCAAAAATCGAAAGAGGGCTAAAGTGTAAGATCTCGACTGGAGTGTTCATAGGATAGTTTTTGCCATCCACAAAATAGGCATTTTTTGCCTCAAGCCACAGCATCCGCTTTTCAAGCCCAAGTTCCCTTATAAGGGCAAGAAGTTCCGAATCACTCCTGAATATATGGTGATAGTACCTTTCAATAAAGTATTTTTTACCGGAGTGTTCCAGACAGTAGCTTGCTGCCATTCCTCCAATATCAGGATCTTTTTCAAAAACAACTACTTCATTAGATTTACAGAGCCTGTAACCTGCTGACAAACCGGCAAGTCCACTTCCGATAATTACTATCTTCATGTATACTTTTTCCCTCTATTCATTGAATTTATAAGCTAATTTTTGAGAATTGGTGTTTATAACCTTGTAATTTCGATATAGAGAAACGGATAGATTTTAGAGAGACATTAACAGATAGGTTCTAGAGAAACATAATAGATTCCACATCTATTTTCCAGGAAAAATTTTGTCGAACTGTAAATTACGTGAACTACGTTTGCATATCGACATGTCTAACCGCTATATATACATTAAACTAATTTATATTATAGCACAGGATTGATTTCAGAGCTATCTGCTTACAAAGAGGCGAGGGTCAGGGTGTATTACGATCAGGAAATTAGCTCGGTTTTTGAGGAACTGAGGACATCAGAGGAAGGACTGAGCTCCGAAGAGGCTGAAAAAAGACTGGAAAAGTATGGGAAAAACGAACTTAAAGAAAAAGAAAAAATCTCTGTCTTTCGACTCTTTCTATCACAATTTAAAAGCATTTTAATTTTTATCCTGATAATTGCCTCCATTGTTTCGGCTTTACTTGATGAACCTATTGATGCAATAGTGATTTTATTTACTGTTTTTCTTGCCGGCATTCTCGGATTTGTGCAGGAGTACAGAGCTGAAAAAGCAATTGAGCTCCTTAAATCCCTGACTTCTCCGGAAGCAGTTGTAATAAGGAACGGGACTGAAAAAAAGATCCCCTCAACAGAACTGGTCCCAGGGGACATTATTCTGCTTCAAACCGGAGACCGCATTCCTGCAGATGCCAGGATAATTAAAGAGTTCAACCTTAAAGTAGACGAATCCTCGCTCACCGGGGAATCCGTGCCTGTCCAGAAAATTACCGGTTCTCTGCCTGCAGCCACTTCAGGAGCTGACAGGAAGAACATGGCCTACGCAGGGACTGCAGTTGTCTACGGAAGAGGAAAGGCTGTTATCACGGCAACAGGCATGAAAACCTCTTTTGGAGAACTTGCCGGGCTTCTAGGGACAATAGAAAGGTCCAGAACCCCTTTACAGGAAAGCCTTGATAAATTCGGCAGATGGATTGGCGGGGCAACCCTTATAATTGTAGCTTTTGTTGCAGTGCTCGGCGTCTTCTCCGGTTTTCCTCCTCTTGAGATGTTTCTCTGGGGCGTTGCGCTTGCAGTTGCCGCCATCCCTGAAGCCCTTCCTGCGGTTGTGACAGTAGGGCTCGGGCTTGGAGTAAGGCGCATGGTCAAAAGGCATGCCCTTGTAAGAAAACTGCCTTCCGTAGAAACACTCGGGGCTACAGATGTTATCTGCACTGACAAAACAGGCACACTTACTCAGAACAAAATGACGGTTGAAAAGATATATGTTAACGGGCAGATCCTCAAGGTCACAGGAAACGGGTATGATCCAGAGGGAAAATTTATAAAAGAAGATTCAGAAGAACCGGAAAACAATACACATCTTCGGATTCTTTTGCTTGGGGCTGCTCTCTGCAACGATTCAAACCTTTATGAAGAAGACGGATGGAAAATTACAGGAGACCCGACAGAAGCAGCTCTGGTGGTCGCTGCGGCAAAGGCTGGATTTGAAAAATCCGAACTTGACCGGAAATACCCGCGGCTTGGGGAAATACCATTTTCATCCGAAAGTAAGAGAATGACTACCTTCAATAAACTGGAGGACAATCCGGGAAACTTTCTTAATTCCGAGCTTGTGACTTTTTCAAAAGGGGCTCCCGAGGTCATCCTTGCCTCATGTACAAAGATTTTCCAGAACGGCGAAATAAAAGCTTTGACCCCCGAGCAGGCGCAGGAAATCTCCGAGCAGGTTAAGGAGCTTGCGAATCAGGCGCTGCGGGTTATGGCTCTCTCTTTTCGCCCGCTTGAAGAAGGCTTCTCTCCCGAAAAAGTTTCTTTCAGAGAAATCCCTGTAGAAAAGATCGAAGAAGACATGGTCTTTTCAGGGTTAATTGGCATGAGAGACCCCCCCAGAGAAGAAGTAAAAACTGCAATCAAGACCTGTGAGGATGCCGGCATCAAGACTGTAATGATAACAGGAGACCACAAGACGAC
>JBFHIK010000038.1:0-12162 GCA_041596555.1 Methanosarcina sp. | reverse complement strand
GGCAACTATTTTCACATACCATACCCCCCCACTCCCCATATGACCCCCCACTCCCCAGCTCGCTCACACTACTTCTAACTTACTTTACTTCTAACTTCCTTTACTTACTTTAATATGTAGCTCTTTTTTTCTTGTTTTTTCTTTCCAGATTCAGATGCTTCTGTGGGTCTTTTAGCCAGGTCTAACTGCCTTTGTTTACCTTTTCTATTATTTTGCGAGGATTTGTTTTTTGCCGTCTGCTGAAATCTCAAATATGTAATGATAGGACACGTTTACCTGGCACTTTCCCCTGCGACCCTCTATCCACAAACCTTCAGCAGGCAATCCCTGAGGTTTTAGCTAAGGGATAGTCGACAATGTACTTTATCTCTAAAGTCTATTAATTTTTTAACTCATATTATACTTTTATCTTAATGCTTTTTTTCTATTCAGAATATAATATGATTATCTACTATATTATCTTTTCTATTTTTATACTTATGTTCAATTTATTTTAAAGCCCCATTACCGTTTATAATGATTATTTTCTCCTTTTATGGGTGCATTTCAACTCTTTTTATTTTAGAATATATTTAGTCTGTTTTAGTCTTTAATATCTTAACTCCTCTGAATGTTTTTTATTCTTCTTTAAAAAAACGCACATGAAATTCTTCGAATAACATGCCCAAATAATGAAAATACTTGAGAGCACTTTCATGCCAAATAGAGATCTAAAATTGGGGACATGGATTCCCGGTTAAGGGAGTCCGGATACTTCTCCTCTTTTAAAAGAGGCCGCTGTGTATTATAAGAGATGAGAAGAGAATTGCCACCATATTCACAACTTTAATCAGGGCATTAAGGGCAGGCCCAGCAGTGTCTTTGAAAGGGTCACCTACAGTATCCCCAACTACTGCGGCTTTATGAGCTTCTGAGCCTCTCCCGCCGTAATTCCCATCTTCAATCAGTTTTTTTGCGTTGTCCCAGGCTCCTCCTCCATTGTCCATCAGGAGGGCGAGCATAAACCCGACTATAATAAGCCCTATAAGAAGCCCTGCAAGCGCTTTCGGGCCAAGGATGAACCCCACAAGCAGAGGCACGAGTACGGCAAGGAAACCGGGCATTGCCATCTCATGAAGGGCTGCTTTTGTTACTATGTCAACACAGCGTCCATATTCCGGCTTTGCAGTCCCTTCCATAATTCCCGGGATCTCCCTAAACTGCCTGCGGACTTCATTTACAACCTCAAAAGCAGCTTTTCCCACCGCACTCATCGTAACTGCACTGAATACGAAAGGCAGCAGTGCTCCGAGAAGAAGGCCTGCGAGCACCACAGGGTCATCGAGGGTTAGAGGCTGCCCTTCAAGGTTTACCTTGATGCGGTAGTCTGCAAAGAGGGCAAGTGCACCCAGAGCTGCTGAGCTTATTGCATATCCTTTGGTAACAGCTTTTGTGGTGTTTCCCACGGCATCAAGGGCATCCGTGACTTTTCTGACCTTAGATGGAAGGTTCGCCATCTGGGCAATTCCACCTGCATTATCCGTAATAGGGCCATAAGAGTCCAGAGCAACTATCATACCTGTGGTTGAGAGCATTGCAACGGCTGCAATGGCAATTCCGTAGACCCCTATTCCGGCGTCTGCTGCTCCTCCCACTATAAAGTATGAAGTAAGGATGCCTATCACAATTATTACAGTAGGCACAAGCGTACTTTCGAAGCCTATTGATAACCCTGAAATAATATTGGTTGCAGCCCCTGTTTCTGATGAGGATGCAATTGTTTTCACCGGCCTGTAGCTTGTGGAAGTGTAGTATTCCGTAATCATCACCATAAGCACCGTGATAACGATGCCTACGAGAGTGGCATAGAAAAGCCTGATGTCGCCCATAAGGGAGTTGGTTACGAAATAGAACGCAACCAGGCTGATAATTGCAGAGCCGCCTACACCCTTGTAGAGAGCCTGCATGATCTTTCCCTCTTTTCCTATTTTCACAAAGAAAACAGATAGAATGGATGCAAAGATTGCGACAGAACCAAGTATCAGCGGGTAGAGTATGGCGTTTTCGTAAGTGCCGGTAATAAGGGAACCAAGCAGCATGGCAGCTAGAGAAGTAACCACATATGTCTCAAAGAGGTCTGCCCCCATCCCTGCGCAGTCGCCCACATTGTCCCCCACATTGTCGGCAATAACTCCTGCGTTCCTTGGGTCGTCTTCGGGAATCCCTGCTTCGAGCTTACCCACGAGATCTGCCCCCACGTCTGCAGCTTTTGTAAAGATTCCTCCTCCAACTCTGGCAAAGAGGCTGATAAGGCTGGCTCCGAATCCAAATCCGACAACCAGGTCAACGTTCCCATAGAGAATATAAAAGCCACTTGTTCCAAGCAGTGCAAGCCCTACCACTGCAAGTCCCGTTACAGCCCCCCCGCGGAATGCAACTGACATGGCTTTCTCAATTCCGCTTGATGCAGCATTAGCAGTGCGGATGTTTGCCCTGACTGAGACGCTCATTCCTATATAGCCGGCAGCGGCCGAACTTATGGCACCTGCCAGGAATCCGATAGCTATTTTCAGCCCATCATCGAGGAAAAAGATCATCAGGAACGCGAGAATGATCGAAACTACTGCAATCGTTTTGTACTGGCGATTTAGATAAGCCATGGCTCCTTCTTGAATTGCACCGGCAATTTCCTGCATTTTCTCATTGCCGGTATCTTCCTTCAGGACGCTTTTTGCGAAAAAAGCAGCGAAGACCAGACTTATAACGCCTGCTAAAGGAGCAATAAATATTAAATCTTCCATAAATTTCCTATCCTTTGGTTTTTATAACAGTTCAAATAAATATGTTTTTTATAGTCTTTTCCAGAGTTCCTGTCCTTTAGCTTCAATTTCCGTCTCAATCTCAATAATATTACATTAACATAGCTATTTATTTTACTTTTATACTGATTTTTACATTTCTATTTAGTATTCTTCTAAAGTACTCAGTTTAGTATTGTTCTAACATATTATTCTAAAGTATTTTTTTTAATTGTTAAAGCTTCATTTTTGGCGAAAGCGTAGATAGTTATTTTTTATATAAACTTTTTTGCCCTCTTGCTTCACAAAAAGTCTATCAACTCCTCACAATTTACCAATTTTTTAGATATTTGAGGGTTCTAAAATTCAAATCTGCAGGATAAGGACATATCAGGAGGCAAAAAGAGGGTTGTATTAAAGAGGGTTATTGAATATCATTTCCGGAGATATATGTGATTTTATCCGGTGTCTTTTTCGGTGCTTTTTTCGACACCCTCAGTTCCGGCTTCATTTTGTAGAGAAATAGTGGGTATGATTGAAAGTGTGAATGAAGAAGCTATTCTTCTTTTGTTCATCTCTTTTAGATATTTAGTTAATCTATTAACAAGGCAATAAGCTGCTGTATTCCTCAATTCGGGTGTTTGAGATCTCTGGGGTTTTCCCTGAGGGAAATTGATCGGAAACATATATGAGCAGGGACTGTTTAATTATCAGGGTTTTTCTATATCAGTAATAGTTGTCTAATCAAGATTAATCGCCTGAATAATAGGATTGATTAACCATCAAAAGTCGTTTAAATTACAGGGTTTGTCTAAAAACACAAACCTATTAAAAAGAAGGTAATATCTCAATCTATGAGACAGGCGGCATATTCTATCGAGTAGATTTATATGCATGCGTCTTCGGTTAAGTGAGAAATCATGATGAATTGCATCCATTTCCACAACAGTTTTCCAAAATTTTAATATAATCGGGAGTGGATCAGGGCATCAATAATAGGTAAAGAGGATAAAATTTGAGGCAGATATCTGGTACAAAATCGATAGCGATCAGGTATAAAAATCCTAAACCGATGACCAATGGATTTATATGATATTATAACAACGTGTCTGTTTACAATGAAATATTTTTGTTGTTTAAGGGCTTTGGGATGAAATTCTCAGTTCTTCCTATCTTCAACGAAATTCAAGTTCAATTTAAATACAAAGAATTAGTTATTAGCACAAAAAATACTTCAGAGGATTACGATCTTAAAATGTTTTTTATGTGTTTTCCGGTAGGATGGTTGAAATTATGAATATGTTAATCTACCTTGCACCAATATGTGCCCTTATTGGTCTGATTTTTGCAGGTATGTCCTACAAAAACGTCCAAAAAGAAGGCGAGGGTAATGATCTTATTAAAAAAATTACTTCGTTAATTCACAACGGAGCCATGGTCTATCTTAACAGACAATATCGTGCAATCGCTGTTTTTGTCGTTTTCCTTGCAGTTATAATTGCGTTAATTCTGCCTAACGGAGTTCTCACCGCAGCATGTTTTGTTTTTGGTGCAGTGCTTTCCGCAACAGCTGGATATGCAGGGATGCTTACGGCTACTATTGCGAACGGGCGGACCACACATGCTGCCACAAGAGGCATTGGTCCGGCTTTCAAGGTTTCATTTGCATCTGGTACCGTTATGGGAATGAGTGTTGTAGGTCTCGGCCTTTTTGGGCTGTCTGTTTCATTTTTAGTTCTTTCAAATGTCTTTACAGATATAGATCTGCTCACCGCCGTGAATATTGCTGCGGGCTTTTCCCTCGGAGCTTCGTCTATCGCTCTCTTTGCACGCGTAGGCGGTGGAATATTCACCAAAGCTGCTGATGTCGGTGCAGACCTGGTGGGCAAGGTCGAAGCCGGGATTCCCGAAGATGACCCGAGAAACCCTGCTGTAATTGCTGACAACGTCGGAGATAATGTAGGAGATATTGCCGGAATGGGCGCTGACCTCTATGAATCATATGTAGGCTCAATCCTTGCAACGATGCTTCTTGCAGCATCAACAGCAGCAACTACTTTCCCTGGAATCCCGGTTCAGAATGTTGTTCTGGTTCCGCTGGTTATTTCGGCTGTTGGAATTCTTGCATCTATTATTGGGACTTTTTTTGTCCGCACAAACAAGACCGAGTCTTCAGCAATCCACATGGCATTTAATATGGGGTTGATTGTTGCAATCGTTCTTACTGTCATTGCTTCATACTTCGTTACAGGCCAGCTTCTTGGAGAGTACGGGCTGAATGTATTCTTCGCAACCGTTGCAGGGCTTGTTGCAGGTTTCCTCATAGGGCAGATCACGGAGCACTACACATCATATGATAAAAAGCCGACTCTAGGGGTTGCATATTCCTGCCAGACAGGTTCAGCTACAAACATCATCACAGGTTTTGCAAAAGGGATGGAATCAACTATCTGGCCTGTTATTATCATCTGTGCTGCAATCTATATTTCATTCCAGCTCGCTGGCCTTTACGGCATAGCCATTGCAGCTGTAGGAATGCTTGCGACGCTCGGGATCTCCCTCTCAGTTGATGCATACGGTCCAGTAGCTGATAACGCAGGAGGCATTGCAGAGATGTCTCATCAGAAGAAAGATGTGCGAGAGATTACCGATACTCTTGATGCGGTAGGAAACACTACGGCCGCTATGGGTAAGGGTTTCGCAATCGGGTCAGCAGCTCTTACTGCACTTGCCCTCTTTGCTTCATATGGTATTGCAGTAGGTCTCGATGCTATCGATGTTATGAATCCTAACGTATTCATCGGGCTTACTATTGGTGCAATGCTTCCTTTCCTCTTCTCATCAATGACCATTCTGGCTGTCGGAAATGCTGCAGGTGAAGTGGTTGTTGAAGTGAGGAGGCAGTTTAAAGAGATTAAAGGTTTGATGGAAGGCAAAGCTGACCCGGATTACAGCAAATGTATTGCAATCTCAACTCACTCTGCTCTTAAAGAGATGATTGCACCCGGTCTTCTTGCTGTTATTGCGCCCCTTTTAGTCGGACTGATCCTTGGTCCTGGCGCACTTGGTGGACTCCTTGCAGGTTCCGTGGTTTCAGGTTTCATGCTTGCAATCACAATGTCTAATGCAGGAGGTTCGTGGGACAATGCAAAGAAATACATTGAACTCGGAAACTTCGGTGGAAAGGGTTCTGATGCCCACAAAGCAGGTGTAACCGGTGATACGGTAGGTGATCCTTTCAAGGATACAGCAGGTCCTGCAATCAACATCCTCATTAAGCTTATGAGTATTGTGGCTGTTGTGTTTGCACCCTTGTTTATGTGATTTCCTAACTTTTTTCCTTTTTTTTCTTTTTTTGGTTTACTCTGAGCTTTTTTTCTCAGGTTACTGGTCTTCCTTTCCAGTGTTTCTGTTGCTTAAATCTGTGACAGGTTATTTATTTCCTGGGTTTAGTATTGCCATTTTTGAGTCTCTGAAGAATGTGCCCTTTCTTCCAGTGTCTCAAGTTTTCCGGTTTTATGGCTCATGAATTAATTATCCACAGCTTAAGCTCCTTTACGGATCAGGAATAAATGTTCTCAGGAACAAAAACAGCATAGCATTGCCCTTCGTTCCTTTTTGTCCCATAGGCAAGCCTCTTATTTACACACGATGGGATGTTCCTACGCGAGAGTTATTTATATCTTGTGTGGCTAAAAAGGAAGACGATTTCCTATTTGCAACTTATATAATAAAAACTTTTCTCTTTAATTCGGTATTATAGGTGAATTCTCTGCCTTTTATCAAAAATAATTTTCCGAATGTAAATTCAGCTATTTCTTCAAATTTTAACAATAAAGTGGAGTCCCTTCTTCGGAAAAGGTGGGAGATGAAAGCCGTCAACTTCCCAATCTTACTTATATTCTGTATTTGTTCACCTTATTATATTTTCAAGTTCGAGGAATTGAGGTTCTTTGGGAACCGAAGCCAGATGATAAAATGTACTCGTAGGAAGCCCTTCCTCATAAATCTGAGGTTTCTATTATTTTTGGGAGGGGTAGTTCACATATGAAAGAAAAAAAGACCTTTTGTAAAGGAAGAAGAAAATCTGTCTTTTTGAAGCACCGTTATTTGTTGGTAGGGGAGTTCAGTTAATTCCCCTTACCTGAAGCAGCTGGAATTCTATCTCATCAGGAACTGTAGCAAGGAATACAAAAGTGTTGTACCCCAGTTTCTGTACTTCTTTGATTGCATACGCCTGGGCCTCATTCAGGTCTCTGGAGTCACTTACGATACAGAATGATTTCCTATTTCCCGTGTTCACAAGGAAGTTAAAGGTCTTCCCATTGGTGTTGAGGAAGGTAACAAGGTTCTTAAGCTCATTCCAGGTATTGCACATGTGGATATTCCTTGATCCCATATTTTCCACATACCAGTCCCGGCTCACGTAAGAGTAAGAAGCATACTGTTCGTTCAATTCCTCATAGGATTTGATGATCTTATTGAGGTCTTTCCTCAGGTTTACCCATTTCCAGTTCTGTGTTGTGAAATAGCGGGCTGCCACTATCTCAAAGATTGACTGCTTATCTTCATTTTCGAGTTTCATTTTCTCACATCGCTATTTTTCTTGCTTTCCAGTGTGCTCAGAATTCATCATCCTGGGCATAACTCCGGTTAAAGCGCAGGGCAATTTCGGCTTTTTCCAGTTCTCTTCCAAGGTATGCAGCATGGTCCAGGCGTGAGACCAGCTCAAGTTCAAGCAGCGTGTCCATAACTTCCCTGGCATTCTCTCCTGCAACCGCAGCTTTTTCGTGCTCAGCTACAATCAATCCGCCGTTTCCGCTTATTCTGTCCGGCACAATCCGGACGCGAATGGGACCTGCAGGGTCTACACGCCAGTTTTTCGAAGCTCTGGCCATGATTACTTTTTCAGGGAGGGGGCTGTCAGGGCGCCTTCGTTTTTCCTTTATGCAGAGAAGATCAATGCCAAGATCCTTTGGGGAGCTTTCCCTTATCCTGCAAAGCTGCATCATCTCAGAGGCTTTTTTCAGCTCTCTTATGGAGCCCCGGGCTTTGTCGCTGTATTCCGGGGTAAACAGGATGCTTGCCCCTGCTTCGGCTCCTATTCCGCAGAGTGTGGCATTTACTCCTATAGTATCCACGTCCATGAGTTCCGTTACATTGCCAGCTCCGAAGAATAAAGGAACCTCAGGATACATCCTGTGAAACTCATGGTAGCGTACAATAGATTCGGTTATATTATGGCCTACAGGGTCAAGGACAGGATCAGCTATGATTTTTTCAATCCCAAGCCTGCGGGCAGCTTCGATGTTTCTTACCAGGCTTTCCAGACTGTTTCCTTCATCAGGAATTACAACTGCTGCAACGCCTGCTCCTGCAACCACCGGCCCCGCAGTTTCCATGTTCGTGCCATTAAGGCTCAGAACAAGGTCTGCTCCTGCTTCTATTCCTTCCTTTATCAGCTCAGGGTCAAGAGTATCAATACTTATCGGGATGCATGTGAGGGTTTTTGCAAGGGATACTGTTTTTTTAACCTGCTCCGGAAGGGTGTTAAGTGTAGCTCCTAAGTCGATAATATCTGCTCCACGGGCGATAAAAGCTTCGATTCTTATCTCCAGGTCGGCAGGGTCCATTTCCGCGGCTCCTACAATCTCTCCCATGACCTTCATGCGGGAATCCCCTCCCAGCTTTACTCCGCTGAGGGTAAGGGGAGGGACGGCTTCCTCTTCGGCTTTCCTGACAAGCTCAAGAGCCATCTCTTTTCTTACATCTGCGAGAAGTTCACAGGCCGGAACTTTTTCGGAAAACTCCACCTCCTCTGCAAAATGGAGCACGAAGCTGAGGTCATAGGCGTGTTTTGGGCCCAGCCGGATTCTGCAGCCCAGCTCTTCCGAAGCCTTTGAAAAGTCCCCTGCTACAAGCCCGGGAAGCAGAATAAGGTCATACCTGTTTGAAAATTTTGCCTCTAAAAATGATTTAATTAGCTTTTTAGGGGTTATAAATGCGGCAATATCGATATCTGCTACCAGGACATCTGCTTTTTCTCCAGATGCTTTTCTCACGGTATTTTCCGCAAGCCGCCCTGTTGCAATCAAAATTTTCATATTTTTTAAATAGAATCGCTAATAAAAAAGAGTATCTGTTCGATAACTACTTCAAAAAATGAGTGCCTGCTCAGGAAAAACCCGAACTTCCTGCCCTGAGGAAGCTTCCTGCTATAAATCTCTGATTGTTCTCCGGAAAAATCCGAAAAATAACCTGAGGGGAACCCGGAAACCTGTGGGTCCGGGTTTTTCCTGAGCCTGGTTTAATTTATGAAATCAATAATTGATTCGTCCATCTTTTTTCTGAGAGGTCCTGCAGTCTCTCCTCTTTTGCCCGCATAGGGCATTCTTCCGAATTTCTTGTCCTGGAAAAGCTCAGCTTCGGCTCTGGACTCCAGGATTCCAGCTCCCGCCTGAGGGCCCAGGATCTGGGCAGATTGGACGCCTGTCATGATAGCCATTACCCGGACCTTGCCTTCATAATCGTCCCTGATCCTTGCGCCCCATATTACATTGGCACTCGGGGAAAGTTCATAGGTAAGCATAGAGGCAATTTCCTCGGCTTCCTTCAGGCTCAGGTCAGGTCCGCCTGTTACGTGGACGAGGCTTCCGGTTGCACCCTTGTAGTCAACATCGAGCAGGGGGTGGTTCAGGGCCGTCCGCACGACTTCCGTACTCTTGTCCTGGTTCTTGGATTCCCCAACAAGCATTACGGCAACTCCGCCGCAGCTCATGATGGTCCTGATATCGGCGTAGTCAAGGTTGATCAGAGAGGGCACTGTAATGGTTTCAGTGATTCCTTTTACGGTTTCGGCAATTAACTGGTCCATTACTGAGAAAGCCTGGTCAATCGGAAGGTTAGGTACGTAGTTTAGCAGCCTGTTGTTGTCCAGGACAATTACTGTGTCTGCTGCCCTGCGCAGGTCTTCAAGCCCTTCTTCGGCTTTGAAGATGCGGGCTCTTTCGACCCTGAAGGGGCTTGAAACCATCCCTACGACGATTGCTCCCTGTTCTTTTGCAACCTCGGCAACTACGGGAGCCACTCCTGTTCCCGTGCCTCCTCCAAGGCCTGCTGTGATGAAAACAAGGTCTACATTCTTTAAAACTTCTTCAAGAGTGCCTCTGGCAAGTTCTGCGGCTTTCTTCCCGGTTTCAGGATAGCCGCCTGCACCCAGGCCTCTTGTGAGAGTTTTTCCTACAAGGATCTTCTTGTCAGCCCTTACATTGTCAAGGTGCTGCTTGTCTGTATTGATGCATACTGTTTCTGCGCCTTCGATTCCTATGTTGTAGAGCCGGTTTACGGTATTGTTTCCCGCGCCCCCGCATCCTACAATCATAATTCTCGGCTGCCCGAAGTCTTCAAAGTCTTCTTCGGAGGAGGAAGTTTTTCGGTATTCCTTCTCTTTTTCGCTGAATCTCATTGCTTCCTGTACTATAGATTGCAATTTATCCCCTCGGCTGGATTTCGTTTATCGTGTTATCTTTATTCTTTCTTTTGACTCCCCACCCTCATATCGGGGGGTAAATTTCTGATTATATTCAGGTTGAATTGGGGATAACCCGTAAAAATCTAATAAAAGATTTTCATCCGTTATCTTTAATAAGTTGACACTCTACTGCATTTAAACATTTTGGACTTATTTAAACAGTATTCTTAAATTGTATATGAAGTTTAAATATGTCCCCCATAAATTTCATATATTTTACTTTTTTTGCCTTTACTCCTGAATTCTCAGGGTGAAGAGGCAGGAAACTTTCATAATGTTTATATATCGAAACTTAATATTTTTTCATAAGTCTTGTTTGTCAGGAATGATGTCCTGATCATGCATGTCAGGGCAATTTTTATTTTCTTTCTTAAGTGTTATTTTGCTGCCCATCCTCACTAAAATTGTTAAATATGTTGTCTCTACACTACATTTTTGTTGAGACTTCCTAACCGGAATACTTTCAATTTAATGAAACTGTTTATATTATTACCTTTAAGTAGAATTCTCATCTTAAAAACTTTTTCGGTATCATTCGAAGATTTTGAGGCTCTTGCTTATTTTTTCCAGTAGTAAGGGATAACTGCACATAAGTGTTTATAAAAATGGAAGTTAAATCTCCTGAATTTTCTGATTATTCCCTGAGATTATTTGTTCTGAATCAGCTTAATTATTTTATCCAGTTTACAAATTCTGAATAATAGGTTTCCTTTTATACAGGGAAAAATAAGGGGATTTCAAATCTCTTCAAAATCGTATTATAATAGCTTCGTACCAATTCGATTAAATTTTAATTAGTTTTTTGTTCCTCTGGATGCCGGGAAAGCTTTAAGACTGCAAAACCATTTTTACTTTGAGTTACTTTACCTCAACTCTTCACTAAACAGCACTCAGGAAGAGTCATTAATTGTTCATTAACTTTTTCAAATCTTCTTAAATAATTCCCATTTCTTTAGGTTCAGGAGTCAGAAGCGTGTTAAAAGCATTAATTTTTGATATGGATGGTGTTCTTGTGGATTCCATGCCTTTCCATGCAGCAGCCTGGAAAAAGGCTTTTCTTGATGTGGGTATGGAAATCCGGGACGAGGATATCTATGCAATCGAGGGTTCAAATCCCAGGAATGGCCTCCCCCTGTTGATCAGAAAAGCCCGAAAAGAGCCAGAAGATTTTGATTTTGAAACTATCACTGCAATCTACAGGCAGGAATTCAAACGAATTTTTGAACTGAAGGCTTTTGATGGGATGAAAGAATGTCTCGAATTGCTTAAGGCACGTTTCCTGCTCTCGGTAGTCTCAGGTTCGGACCACCTCATAGTTAACGGAATCCTTGACCAGCTCTTTCCCGGTATATTTGATGCCGTGGTCACTGGAGATGATGTGCTTAACTCCAAACCCCATCCGGACCCTTTCCTGAAGGCAGTTGAGCTTCTTAAGGTCGGGAAAAAAGAATGTGTCGTGATTGAGAACGCCGTTCTGGGCGTGGAAGCCGCAAAAGAGGCTGATATTTATTGTATCGGGATCCCCACATATGTGGAGCCTTCAATGCTCGATAGGGCAGATCTGGTGGTAGGCGACCACAAAAAGCTAATGGAACATCTTCTTAGCCTGGGGTAATCTCCTCAGTCCTGAATTTGCTCCTGGGCACAGGGAATAAAAAAGTTCTTGTAAAAGTCTTATCTCACTACTAATTTTTATCAACTATGTTTCTTCTATTTATTCTAATTACATATTCTATTTACATATTCTAATTACATATTCTAATTACATATTCTAATTACATATTCTAATAACATTTCTTCTTAATACATATTCTAATAACATTTCTTCTTAATACATATTCTAATAACATTTCT
>JBFHIK010000037.1:0-12354 GCA_041596555.1 Methanosarcina sp. | reverse complement strand
AGGTCAAGCTGTGGCTGATTCAGCATGGAGCAGTTTTGTAACAAAGCTGGAGTATAAGGCTCAATGGTTTGGCAAGACAATTTTGAAGATTGGAATGTTTGAACCATCTTCTAAAAATTGTAATGTTTGTGGATGCCATAATTCTGAATTAACTTTAAAGGATAGAGAATGGCTTTGTCCTTCTTGTAATACAAACCATGACAGAGATATTAATGCAGCCATCAACATTAAACAATTTGCAATTAATAACCTAATCACCTCTGGAACAGAGGGTAGAGCCTGTGGAGTTATTCTCAAAAGAGAGAGCCATGAAGCAGGAATCCCGTCATTTCAATGATGGGTAGTTCACAGTTCTGACATTGTCCGGTATTCAAGCATCGTGGAAAGTGGGTTTGTTTCAATCTTTATTCCTGTCTCTTCAAGGGCACAGACCCCATTAATTCCTCCCACTACCGCAACTCCGAACTTTCCGATGTCAACCGGAGCTCCAAGTAAAAACTCATCAATTTCTCCTGTAGTGATACAGCCGGCCAAACCCACCTTTGATACCCTTTTCAAAACCTCTCCTGTCATATCATAAGCAGAGGCATTTATCTGCCGCATATTGGCAAGGATTTTTCCTTCCCCCTTCTCAAGTACCTCCAGGACTGAGGTATGGGCCCTATTCATGAAAATCTTTATCGGGTCAATGGAAGTCCCGCTGTAAGAGATCAGATCCAGAAAACGTTCCGGTTTCCTGTTTTCTATCTGGAGGATCCCTCCGTAGGCGGGTTCTACAGGAATACCTGCTTTCAGGAGAAGCCCATCAAAAGTGACGCTACATACGGTAGCTATCCCAATTTTTCCAGGGGGGAGGGGTATTTCAGGTTCGGAATCCTCTTCGAAGATTCTGACCCTCGGGCTTATCATGTACCCTGAGTGGGCTGTATACGAAATCAAATCAACAACAGTTTCAAAATCGTCTTTGTCAAAATAAGAAATATTTACCACGACATCCCCTTTGTCTGTTTCAGGGTTATAAGTGGTTTTGAATGCCATTTCTTCGATCCTGGATATTACAAATCCAAAACGGTCCCCTATAAGGGCATCATTCATCTCGTTTTCTCCAAGATCCGTAAGCGTACGCCCGGCATATCCGTGTTTGTGTGTAAACCCTCTCTCATCCAGGATCCTCAGGTGGTAGCGGACAGCCCTCTCTCCTATATCATAGCCCCGGTTGTTCAATTCGTCAGCTATCGCCCGGGCACCTATAGGTTTGTCACTTTCGTGAATCACCCTCATGATTTCAATAAGTTTTCTCTCTATTTGCGGATCCATCATGTTATAACACCGTTATACCCTGTATCAATTCCGTGATCTTTACGGATAATCGTGATAAAACCACAAAGACCACACATTGAATCATTTTGTGTGTGTCTCAATGAGTAAATTTAAGTGGTTTCAGTAGAGTTTCATAAGTAATTTACCGGGACGCCTCAACGAGTTTTTCAATGAGTTCCGGGTCAGTATAATTATTTTTGAATATAATTAGTTATTTTTCGATTGCTCCAAATGAATTCAATCTGGATTTTAAATACTCAATTATAGTAAATATTTTCGTACTTAATATAAGTTTGTCTTATTCAACTTCATAAACCCTCAGCAGGAAACCTCTGAATCTTTAGTTCAGGGGGCAGTTGACAATAACTGCTGCTTATAATCTCGGAAAAGATATTTTTTCGGATAACAAAAAATTCGTTTTCATCTCTTTATTAACTTTTTCTTTTCCAGCTTTTTATTAACTTTTTTCTTTATTACACTTGCAGTCATTTTAAAGCGGTAGCCAGTTAGATTAGCAGTATCACATGTGAATTTCTGAAGCGTAAATTCTCAATAACAGGCATCAGCAGCGAATAGCCTATCTGGTTACTTGCATATACTTGCATACACTTGCATATACTTGCATATACTTGCATATTATACGAGCTTTACAATTCCAGGTTCGGGAGAGTAAAGCTCCCCTGTTTCCAGAAGTTTCTTCAAAATTGCATCAAATTTCTCCTGACTTATTCCTTTTTCCACAGCCTTCTCACGAAACTCTTCAATTCCTATTTTCCCATCCGAAACCCTGAGGATCTCATTGAGGATTGATTTCTGGTCTTTTTTAGCGGCTGTGCTTCTGGAAGTAGTCCCGGACCCCGGTTTAGCCGTTCCTTTTATGGCTTGACCTCCGGGGGTTGAGTTTGCGGCTTCTTTCGGAAAGGGTTTCAGGGAAAAAGTTTCGTTTCCTTTTCCGGAAAGTTCAGCCTGCAAGCGAGTTCTGAAGTTCACAGCTTCGGATAATTCTTCAAAAGAGCCTAATATTCTGAGTTTTCGCACCTGCAGAATGGCTCCGCAGTGCTGGCATCTAAGGTTTTTCTTCCCGGGCTCTGTTATCTGGGCATGCTGCCTGCATTTAGGGCAAACTACCACAACATAACGAGAGCTTCCGGGGTTTTCTCCAAACTCCATCGCTTCTCACTTTCCGTATCTTCTCTGTCTCTTCTGGAAATCTCTGATAACTCTCAGAAGGTCGATTTTTCGCACATCTTTCCAGTTGATGTCAGTAAAATAGAGTTCCGAATACACGGACTGCCATACAAGAAAATCTGAAAGTTTCTGCCCTCCCGAACGGATCATTATATCAGGTTCATGTTTGACAAGGAGGTGCGATTCAAGTATTTTTTCGTCCACTTCTTCCGGGCTGAGACGTCCTGCCTTAACCTCCTCAAGAATCGAAAGTACGGCCCTGGTGATTTCTCCTCTTCCTCCAAAACCAAGTGATACATATACAAAAAAATCCCTGCCCTGCTGGCTGCTCTTTACTTCTCCTTCAAGGCCACATATTTCATAACCTGTTCCGGAAAGAATATCTCTGAAACTTTCTTCCAATCGGGTTCCAATCATTGATGCAAGCTCGGTTTTCACCAGCTGATTCGTCTTAAGAATGTCCACATAAATGCTCACGAGTTCTACCTTAAACTTTTTGAATGTGAGGAGCGCGCTCAGGAGTTTTTCCGTCCCTTTAATGTCAAGGAGGTCGGTTTCCTTGAGTATGATAGCCACATGCGCCGGGGTCTTTGTCGTTGACCTGGTTATTTGCCAGGTCAGGTACCTCTCATAGAGGAGATAACCAAAAAGCAGGTCCATCGAGTATTCCTTCTAAAAAAGCCTTAAATGGCCTGGTATTTATTTCTCATTGTTTAATCCGGGTTCCGGTTTTTCTCAGGCATGCGGGGGTTTTTCGGCTATTTTGCAGCAGGTTATTTTGCAGTAGACACGATCTTGATTACATCCCCATTTTTCAGTTCGTGTTTTTCCCCAAGTCTGAGTCGTGTCCTTGCATCCACCGCATACAGGAAACGATCTCCTATCTCGGTATGGATCTGGTATGCAAGGTCGTGGCAGGTAGAACCATTTTTCATAAGGTAAGCATCTGGCAGCATATTTCCTACTTTGTCGGACCATTTACCTTCGTCTTCTACGGGATATACTACAATGAGGTCCAGAAGTTCAAAGACAGTCCTGTTTATGCACTCCTGAACCCCGGTAGTGCCAAGCCGTTCAACTACTTTATGGATAGCTTCAAGCCCTTTTTTCTGGGCTTTTGTAAGATCTTCTGTAAGCATATCGAAGTTTCCATTTCCTGGCTTATACTTGATTATCCCGTTTTTTGCCGCTGATTTCAAAGCCAGTTCGGCTGCTGCACTCGTAGGTACTACTATCCTGTCAAGTTCTTTGAGTTTATTCAAGTTATCCCTTGGGGCAATATCTGCCTTATTTGCAGCTATAAGCAGGGGTTTGCTTATCTCTCTCATAGTATCACAGAGCCGGATCATATCTTCTTCAGTCCATTTAATATGATCTATCCTTACAAGCCCGGTATCAACTAAGGCAGCATTTACGTGATATTCACTTATCCCTGCCCCTGCAAGCTGTTCTGAAATAACGACTTCAAGCTTTAACCCTTCTGCCTGGATTTTTCTGGAAAGCTTCACCCAGTTCCTCTCCAGAATTCCATAGAGCCACATGGTAATTTCCCTGTTCAGGAAAGCCACATCCTCAAGAGGGTCATGGTCTCCTATTTCTACAGGGTTGCCCTCAGCGTCTGTCCCGCCTGAGGCATCTACAACATGAATTATTGCCTGAGCCTGGCGGAGCTCGTCCAGGAAAGTGTTTCCAAGTCCTCTCCCTTTGCATGCATCCGGCACAAGCCCAGCAACGTCTATAATATCAATTGGGACAAGCCTGACGCCATCCACACACTTCCCACAAGTTTTTTCCTTCTCTTTACAGGGGCACTCAGCCTGAACATATGTGACACCGTGATTGGCGTTGATGGTTGTGAAGGGATAATTCGCAATTTCAACGTCTGCAAGGGTAACTGCTTTGAAGAAGGTGGATTTACCCGCATTGGGCTTTCCTGCAAGGCCTATGGTCATCGACATAAATTATAAAAACGAACATATTGCATTTAATCTTTATTGATATCAAAGCCTTAGAAACAGGTTTTTTTCCTCCTTTTTCAGGGAAAACAGACAGATGCGCTGCAGGTTCAGCCGGCTGTTGAGTGACAAAGTTTATATCATAGAATGTGCTTATCAGAGTTACTCGCTTGCGTCCCGATAGGGTAGTGGATATCCTTGAGGCCTGCGGAGCCTTAGACCTGAGTTCAAGTCTCAGTCGGGACGTCAATTTTTCATTATTTTTGATTTTCGTTATTTTTTCGTTATTTTTTCATTATTTTTTTCTTTTTTCTTTCTTTTTTGCTTATTTCTTTTCCTTTTTTCCTCTCTGTTATCTTATTTCTCTTTATTTCTTCTTTTATCATTGTTTTTTTATTTTTTTGTTTGTTTTAATTTTTTTGTTTGTTTTAAATATCTTTACAATCTAATAAATATAAACGAACTTGTTTTATAAAGGTTGAAAGATAGTGATATCTATGAAAGGAAAAATTCTGGTTTTACTTCTGGTGTTTGTGTTCTTATTTGCCTCCGGTTGTGCTGAGGAAGATGCGGGGACTGCGACTGAGGAATCCGATGCTTCAGAATCCGCAGCAACAGAACCGCAAGAAAACGTACCACAGGAAAATGTTGCTTCAGGGTCTGGAAAGGACCATATTGTCCGCCTTGAGTATTATAATGTAATAAGACCTTCAGAACTGGATATCCAGGCAGGGGATACCGTCTCCTGGTGGAGTGGCAAAAGGCAGGGAAATTATGTCCTGGTAAGTGAAGAAGGGCTCTTTTCGGATCAGGAAATGGCTTACAGTGTCCCTTATAGCTACACATTTAATACTCCAGGGACCTACCTTTTCACTGTAAAAGACGTTCCGGAAATGAATGTTACGATCAGGGTAAACTGAGAACCTCTGTTCTCAAATTTTTTAAAAACCACTGTTTTTTCTACTGATCTCAGACTTCTGCGTGGTCGGGCAGAGTTTCAGTTAAAAAGTAATACGAATTCAAGATGAATATCCATCATACTACCCGTTCACAGGCAGAAATTTCAGGCTTTATATAAGCCCCTACGAAAAAAAGCGTTCAGGATTGTTGTAATAAAGCTCTCTTAAAGCTCTCTGCGGAAAAGGAGCATTCTACTGCTTGCTGGGCAGCGCCTTTTAAGAGCTGATTTTTTTAAGGCTAATCTTTTTAAGGCTAATCTTCTTAAAGCTAATCTTCTTAAAGCTAATCTTTTTAAGGCTAATCTGTTTAAAAGTTATTTGTAATCCGGAATTTTATGGAGGAGAGAATTTCTCTCAGACCCTTGTAATCGGTCTTGCCATGCCTTTATAATGGTCAAAAAGTTCTTTTCCCCATTTAAGTGCGCTTTCGTCAAAACTCACAAGGTTATGATTGTAATAGATCCCGCTATTGCAAAAGAGGGACAGAGCCATAAATTTCTCTGTAACTATGCTTGATGCAATTTTCATATTATTGTTGTTGCAGACATAGAGTTTAGTGTATTTTAAGTTCAGGAAGTGTTCAAGCTCTTTTTTATAGTCATTGAGCATCCTGTCATAAACATACTCCGTGAACACAAGTGTAATATCCGTACCCTTTGCTGCAAGTTCTATGCAGAGCGAAGGATAGATCGGAAGGAAAAATGAAGATGAGATCATTACCTTCTCGGATTCGGAAAGGTGTTTTACGACTTCTTTTGGGTACTCAAACACGTGGTTTCGGTCAGGGTTTACTTCACTATAGTCTCCAAGCTTTCCGATATTATCCAGGAATTCAGGAGGAATTGATGTCATATCCTGGTTTATCCAGTAATCGTGGTTTTTATCGAAAACATTAAAAGTTTCAAGGATTGCTTTCATCTTGGGGACAAGAATTTCTCCTATACTGGAAAGTTTGTAGAGCCTGTTGTTTTCGACAATCAAGTCCTGTTTCATCATGATCTTTATCTGGGTCATTATCGGGCTTGAGCGTACATCGAGTGTGTTTTTAATTTCTTCGATGGTCCTGGGTCCGTCCAGAAGCAGCAGAAGGAGGTTTTTCCTTTTTTCTGAAAGAAAGAGAACATCCAGCAATGATGATTCCATCTAATTCCCTCTCTTATTTTTTATCCTATTATATCTAACATTGTATATATCTCTATATGTCTCTATACCAGAAGTTTATACACTTCTCTAACATATCTCCCTTGCCATTATCACTGTTGATGGGAAAAGTACCTTCAGATTAAGAACTATGAAGACATTCTGAAAATTGCCATTTTAATGTGTAACAACTACTACTATAATATATATAATTATTTTTCATTATTTTTGTTTCGGATGTCTACATATCCAGGTCTTATTCGACAAACCTTTGATCCACATTCTTTTCCCCTGCCGGAAAAGTAAATAAGTATATATATTTAAAATCAGTTGGAGGATTCATAAAACCTCAGCAGGAAACCACTGAGTCTTTAGCTCAGAGGTATTGTCCTGCACTTTTCCTCTTTTATGGCCCTTTTTAAGTTATATCTTATTTACCTGTTTGGAAAGTCTCTTGAAATAGTCAAACAATTCCTGGCCCCACCGCAGGGCAGAAGGTTCAAAACTCAGAATAAACTGCTGGTCAAACTTTCCATTTTTGTCAAAGAGCCCAAGGAGCATTATTTTATCAGTTACTGTAATTTCAGAAATTTGTATTCCCTCTTTAGAGATGTAAAGGCTAACATTATCCATGCTCATTAGCTCTTTTATCATATTTGAGTGCTCTTTTGAAAGATGGTCCCAGACCGACTGTGTAAAATTAAGGGAAAGTTCAGCTTCTTTTCTGCCAAGCTCAACATATAGGGGCAGATAGGCAGGATTGAAATATGATGCAAGGGTTGAAACCATCTTTGCATTGACCATGCTATCAATAATCTTCTGGGAGGGTTCATAAATGTGGTTCAGGTCCGGCTCTACGAGAATGCAGTCTCCCAGCTCTGAGATTCTTTCCAGAAGGTGGCGGGGGATCGAATTCAGGTCATGACCTGTCCAGTAACAGTTGTTTTTTTCCACAACCTCAAGGGCACTGATCAGCGGTTTTACCTTTTTGATTATGAACTCTCCCAGCACTGTGAGCTTATACATTCGGTCTTCCTGGACTATGAGATCACTATCTATCAGTTTCTTTATCTGTGGAAGAATTGAAGTGGCAGTAACATCCAGTTCATCCTTGATTTCATCAATGTTTTTTGAGCCGCTATCCAGCAGTATAAGAAGGTTTTTTCTTTTATCGGAGCGAAAAACAAGATCAATAAGTGAGGATTCCATATCTCCGTACTTCCTGAAGTATAAAATGCTGCGATATGCTGCCGGTCCTTCTTTCCGGCAGGGGGGTTCTTCGGCTGTTCTTTTTCAAAGTCAAAAATTCTCCGGCACTTTTTTGAACTACCTGTTTCTGGGAGTATAATCGTAAAATTCAGTCAACTGGAAAACCAGGAGTACAAACTCCGACAAACGTTATCTTTGTCTCCATAGGAGTGTGCTTCCATTCTGGAGGGACGAGATACTCTATGCTGGTATCTATCTTTATTGAATTTTCCGGAAGTCCAAAAGCTTTCATAGAATCCAGGATCATTTCTTCCCCGGTTTTTTGAGCGTATTCCACTGCAGCCCTGTATTGCTCAAACTTTTTTCTTCCTTTCGGGGTAAATACAAGGAAATTCTGATCTGGATTTTCCATCGAATAAGGCTTGATAGTTATCTCAATTCTTTTAATTCCTTTTCCTACGAGAGCTCCGACAGCATTACCTACGCTCGCCTGCTTGGGAACTATTATATCTGCATCTATGAGAGCTTTCAGTTCCCCATAGTAGGCTTTTACCGGCCCTCCTAGTAGAACGATGGGAATCTTTACTTTGTACTGGACAGGAACTTCTTCTTCCAGCATCATTTTTATTCCATCTTTTCCCTTTCCTTCCATTATAAAGGACATCAGGCTGTAAGCCATATTTCTGGCAACTTGATGCTTTACTTTTTTACAGAAGACATGCACTCCCATTTGAGTAAAGCGGGAAAGTTTTTTGGCTCCTATCAGGGCGGTCTCTACATCCCATTCCGTGTATTCCCCAAGGACGTGCAGGGCGTCAGTGGGCGTAAAGCCTATTGCCTGGATAACCCGCTGGTTGAGCAGGGAATCAAGGATTGCAGGAGAAGGAACACGCTTCATTTTATTTAATATTTCGTGAATGGAAAGAGGTTCGTCTCCTATAACTTCCAGCAGCTTTTTCTCACTCTCTGTGGGGTTGATGGGTATTACTCCGGTTCTTACAAAAAACTTGGTGGGCTGGATATGCTCATTAAGCATTGTCCTTAAAGGTATGGGGCTCTTTTCAAGTTTTTCTTTGAAGTTGGGGTATTTTATCGCAGCAAAACAGAGGGGAATGACTCTTCTTGGCCCTATCCTTATGCATTTCTTGAACCAAACATGGCTATCTCCTCCGTTTGCGGAGCTTTCCATTTTTATAGCTTTTACGTGGGTTTGCCAGCCTCCAACAATTGCCCCTTTTTCGCAGAGTTCTGGCACGCCGTTTTTAATTATAGAAACATCTGTGCTCGTCCCTCCAACATCGATCACAGCACATGTGTCAAGCCCTGAAAGGTGTGACGCCCCCATAATACTTGCAGCGGGGCCGGAAAAAATAGTCTCAATCGGGCGCAGTTTTGCTCCTTTGATATCTATAACTGAGCCGTCACATTTTAACATAAGAACCGTTGCATCAAGCTTTCTTTCCTTTACTTCAGCCATGATGGAATGGATAAACTGGTATGTTATGGGAATTAGTTGAGCATTTAAAACCGCGGTTGTTGCCCTTTCGTAAGCTCCAAGTTCCTGGGAGAGTTCATACCCGCAAACTACAGGATGCCCTGTAAGTTTGAGGATTATGTTCTTTACCTTCAGTTCGTGTTCCGGGTTTCTGGTGCTAAAATAGGAAGAAACGGCAAATGCAGATACTTTATTTTTCAGACTTATTGCAAACTGTTCTACAGCTGTGATGTCAAGGGAGTGGAGTTCGTTTCCATTGCTGTCATGTCCCCCTTTCACTGAAATACAGTAGTCGGCTGGCAGCTCCTTTGGAATGGTGTAGTCCCCTACAAGGATCAGTCCAACAGGATACCCTGTCCTTTCCATTATGGTATTTGTTGAAAGAGTTGTGGAAACCGACACGAGTTTTACTTTCTTAAGATATTCCGGGTTCAACTTGTCAATTGCGTTCCGAATTCCGGTCATAAGGTTTGGATAGGTGGTAACCGCTTTGCCTGTATCAAGGATTTTGCTATCAGAATCCCTTAAGATAACCACATCAGTATATGTTCCACCTGCGTCAATACCCAGACTATATTGCATTGTCAAAACAGCCCCATTTTTTACTCAATTTTAGGCGATCTATATCTTTTTTTAGCTGTATTCATAAATTCTCAGCAGGAAACCCGTTAAATCTTTTGATTTAGCGGGTAGTTGACTATCCTTTTTAGCTGGATTTGTGAAGTGATGTCCATTATATATATATTTCTGTTTATAATGTGTAACAGTAATTTCCGTTTCTTACTGTTTTTTTCTTTTAGATTGTCAGGGTATTCTTCGGAACGCCGATTCCTACATAGATAAGTTTTGTTTCCATAGGCACGTCTGTCCAGCTGGTTGGTGCCAGGTGCTTCTTGCTGACATCTATCTTTATGTCCTCTTTTTCAAGCCCTGCACTTACCATATAATCCATGACAAGCTGTCTTCCCAGCTTTTCTGCATATTCCAGGGCATCGCTGTATATGTCAAATTTCTTCCTTTCTGAAGGGGAAAACACAATAAATTCTTTTTTCTTTTCCTGTTGAAGGGTACTTTCTATAACTTCATTCTCTGGAGCCATGTCGTATTTCCCCTCATCTTCAGGTTTTTCTTCCCTGGATTTGGGAACAAGTCTGGTTTTTATGAGAATCTCGACCCTTTTAATTCCTTTTCCAACAAGGGCGCCAACTGCATTGCCAACATCAGCGTGTTCGGGAACTATGAACTCTGCATTAATCAGTTTTCTCAGGTCTTCAACATATGCTCCGACGGGTCCTCCGAGAAGGACAACAGGAATTTCCACGCTGAAGCGTGTAAAGTTCTTTCCCATAAGTACTCTGTCAATCTCGTTTCTGGGCATTCCCTCTATCAAATATGCGACAAGGTCTTCGGCAATGTTGCGCGCAACCCTGCGCTTTACTTCAGCACTGAAAGCCTCCGGGTTTAGCTTCAGGGACCTTCCAAGCACGTAAGCTCCTATCCTTGCAGCCTCCACATCCCACTCTGTATATTCCCCAAGGACGTGCAGGGCATCGGTGGGTGTAAAACCTATAGCCTGAATCAGCCTTTTCTGTATCAGTGAATCGAGTAGTAAAGGCGAAGGGCGTTTTTTCAGTGCTATTAGAAGGTCTCCGAAGGAAACAGGCTCTTTTCCTATATGCCTGTATATCTCCTGTTCTCCTGCTTTGAGCTCAATAGGCCTGAAACCTGTACGGACAAAAAATTTCGTTACCTGGATGTTTTCACAGAGATAACCTTTTGCTACTCTGTTATGCTTAAGTTTCTCCCTGAATTCGGGATATATGACAGAAGCCCTGCATAGAGGAATAACCCGGCGGGGGCCTACGTTGAGCCTGTCCCTCTTAAGCCATATGTGGCTGTCTCCCCCGGTTGCTGAGGTCTCCATACGGATAGCTTTTACGCGGGTTTGCCAGCCTCCGACTACCGCACCTGAGCTGCTAAGCTGTGGGAGCCCGTTTTGCATCATGGCTACGTCCGTACTCGTGCCGCCAACATCAATCATAGCGCATGTTTCAAGCCTGCTGAGGTGAGATGCACCCACAAGGCT
This sequence comes from Methanosarcina sp., assembly GCA_041596555.1. GTDB lineage: Archaea > Halobacteriota > Methanosarcinia > Methanosarcinales > Methanosarcinaceae > Methanosarcina. The sequence goes on along the minus strand of JBFHIK010000037.1, from coordinate 1,002 downwards.
TGCAGCGGGCCCTGAAAAGATAGTTTCGATGGGTTTTTCCAGAGCTTCTTCGATTCCAACTACTGACCCGTCGCACTTTAGCATCAGCATGTTTGCGTTGATCCCGCGGCTTTCAAATTCTTTGATTATTGACTGGATAAACTTATGGGTAATTGGGATTAGTTGAGCGTTCAGGAAAGCAGTTATAGCCCTTTCATAGGCTCCAAGATCCTGGGAAAGTTCATGCCCGCAAACAACCGGGTGTCCGGTAAGTTCCTTTACGGCTTTTTTGACGGCAAGCTCGTGCTCGGAATTTCGGTTGCTGAAGTACGAAGAAACCGCAAATGCAGAAACTTTATCCTGTACTTTGAGGGCGAATTCCTCTACTGAATCAAGGTCCAGGGTTTTTAGTTCTTCTCCGTCGCTGTTATGCCCGCCGGAGACTGCTATCCAGTAGTCTGTTGGAAGGTTCTCCGGGATCAAATAGTCTCCGACCATGATCAGTCCTACCGGAAATCCGGTGCTTTCCAGAATCGTATTTGTGGACAGAGTGGTGGATACGGATACGAGCTTTATATCCTTGAGATAGTCGGAATCCAGTTTATCGATTGCATTTTTCATTCCCTGCAGGGGGTCGGGGTAGGTCGTCAGGGCTTTGCTCGACTCAACTACTTTTCCATCAGAATCCCTTATGATGACGGCATCAGTATAAGTGCCTCCTGCATCGATTCCAAGACTAAAGTGCATTTTCTTACTTACCTCTCTTATAAATTGGATAGTGGCTTCTTCAGGCTTTCCGGCGTTATTAGTTTCAAGTAATGTTTAGTAATTGCTATTAATAACCTGGTCAGTTGTCGGACTCTGGTTTATCGTTAGATTTCGTTACTGATCAAAGCCTGTTATTATTGTTAAAGTCTGAATAGTTGTTAAACATGTAGTAGCTAAATGGATATCTGATAAAACCTGAGTAATTAAAGATATTTTTTAAAACCTGAGTAATTAAAGATATTTTTTAAAACCTGT